>JAKBXD010000219.1 GCA_021840785.1 Pseudomonadota bacterium | reverse complement strand
CTTTTGACAGATTCTCAAAGTCCGCAGTCCCCGTCGCCTTGGCCATCTCGTACTGAGCGACGGCCTTAGCCACCTGGGCGCTACGGGTGATGTTGCGAGTGACCGGCACCACCTGGCGCATGTCACCATAAGGGCTACGGACCGTTCCGACGGCGACTTCGCCGGGAGCAGCGCTCACGAACTCAGTTTCACCATTCAGACCGGCGATCGTCGCCTTGGTCATTTCCTCTACAAACGCGGCGTGTTCGTCGCGAATCTGGACAGCGGGCTTGACAGCCTCGTTGCCCCGTCGCTTAGCCAGCTCTCCCGGATCGGAAGAACCGTCGAACAGGAGCCGCGCATTGGGAACTCCTGCCATCAGGAATCCTTTCGTTAGCCGAGTTCAGCGCGCTTCGCTCGCAATTCGGCAAGTCGTACGCGTGAACCCTCACGGATGTCACGGTCGGACGTGGACTTCATGATCTCCTCAAGTTTGGTGATCTGAACGTCCAGAACGTCCTTGTCGGCACTAGCCTTCAGTGCCTCAGTCGGCCGCGTGCGCACAATGGGAGATGGGGCTGCCATCTTCTCGACCGTCGCGAGACGCTCCTCTAGGGCAGAGACTGCCGAAACGGCCTGTGTCTTGCTCTCTTCGAGTGCCTTCGCAATAGCTGCTTGCTTTTTGGCCTGCTTTTCTGCACGCTTGGCAGCCTTGAGTGCCTTAGCGGCATCCCTCCGCTGCGTCCGCGCTTCGATCTGTTCGGGGGTGCGGATGCTCTTGGCCCCGCCCACTGCATTGATGGTGCCGGAGGCGCTGGAGCGATCGCCCTGCACCGCCTGGTCAACGAGCTTCCGATCCTTGCGCTTGGGGTGCTTGCGCTTGGCCTTCCGATTCTCGCGCTTGGCGTCTTTATCGGCGTCTCGCTCCTGGCGAGCACTCATGCCCCGCGTCATCTTTTTCATCTGCTTGCTCGTCTCTTTAGAAAGGACCCGGACGAGCTTCTTATCGCGCGCTCCGAGCACCTTGTCCAGCTCGTCAACAGTCATTTCTTCGATCTCCTTGGAGAGTTGTGCTTTGTTAGCGGCATCAATGAACCGTTCGGAGGACGACTTGCCCTTCTTCTTGGTCGGTGCCTCAGCGGAAGGGTCGTCAGGACCCAGCAGGTTAGTGATGTGGTCGCGCACGGCAGCAAGCGCCCCCACGGTTTTCATTGAAAGGCGTCTGCCAGCCTTGGTGACGTCTCCGGTGCTCTTGGCGGCAGCGAGACCCTCGTGGAAGGCCATTTGCGCCATAATGCCCAGTGCATGGGAGACGTCGCACATCGCTTGTTCAGCGGCCATCGTGTCAAAGACATCGTTGCCCTCGCCCGCCGCAACCTCAATGGCTTCCCGCTGTGCGAACTTGCGAATCAGTTCGGAAGCGTGCATAAGAGCAAGTGCGGCGTCCTTAGCCGTCGCAGCATCCACACCTTCCCAATCGGGCGAGCCTGGGTCCTTTGACGCGTCGCCATCCCCATGCTCGCTCATCCCCGTCAGTGCGGGGTTCTTGCCGCTCACGGAAGCACCGCCCTTCGACTTGATCGCTTTCTGCGTCTTCTTGCGATCCGTCGGCGGAAGCGGAAAGCCTTTGCGCTTAGCGATGCGGAGGATGTTCCGCCGGAGTGTTGCCTCGTCGTAGTTATTCGGTCCTGCCCGCCCAATGGACATGAGGGCGTCTGAAACGTCCCCCGGCGTGACGATCGGGAAGCTGCGGTTCTTTCCGGCAAAATCCTTGGCGGGGATCTTGTCCCGGTCTACGCCTCCTCCGACATTGGGATCAAAGTCCCGCTTCGCGAGGGCAGCCTTGTCGATTTTTTCGCGAGGATCGCCCACCTGCATAGCTCCGCCAAAGCCCTCACGTATCTCACCCGTGTTGTATTGACCGTCACGACCGGTGCCGTCACAGTCCGGGCACTCCTGGTCCGGGTTGACATCGTTGCCCAGGATGCCAGTACCCTTGCAGGTTGGGCAATCGTGCGGCGGTGGAACAGGCTTGCCCGAGGGGGCAACGCCCTTTTCTTTCTCCATGGCAGCGAGGTATGCACTCGCGGACTCGCCAATCATGGGAGCCTTCCCGGTAGCAAAGCACGTGGGGCACCTTATCCCGTCTTTATGACCGTGGCCAGCACACGCCTTGCACAACGGACGCACCGTCACGGGGGCAGGCTCGGTGCCCAACGCGGCCCCGAGCGTCGTGACCGTCTCTTGGACGTCGCCATCTAACGCCTTGAGCATGAGGATCGGGAAGCCGTTGGCCCCTTTGCCAACACCGTCCACGCGGGTCGGCTGGAACTCCTCGATCTCCGTAATCGTTGCCTCGTCGGTTTCGACTTCCATATGCCTAACTCCTCAGTCCTGCGACGCTGGTCGCATCGGGCATTCGGCGCTTCGCCCGGCCTTGTGGTGAGACTCCACCGATAAGCCCCTGTTTGACAAGGGGCCAACTTTCTTCGCTCCAGATGATGCCCATGAGCCAGTCACCGGCCGTGATGGTTTGCTGTGTGCCGTCCTGTGCCTTCACGACCCAATCTGGTCCGCGGTAGATGTAGGACTCACAGACTTCTCCGCTCCCTTCAGTGCCCTGTGCGTGCCACAGGCCAACTTTTGGAGACGTCCGCAGATAACTCCACGCCGCTTTTTCTACGGCATCGGGTCCAGCAAAATCACGGAAGCCGTCCTGAGCGACGCCGACGTCCGGCTTGTTCGCCGGGTATGCCACCGTGAGGGTGTACCGCTGTTCAGCATTGGACTTGACCACCACTCCACTGACGCCAACAGCCTTGGCGGAATACTCCTCATTATGAGCCACAAGATCGGCACAGGCTTTCGCCAGGTTCTTGGTGACCTTCTCCAACGATAGCCCAGTCGCCTCCGCAGACCCCTCAACGTTCAGAGTGGTGATCTTGCGAATGTCACCATGGCACGAATCAAAGTCGCCACAATTGCAAACCATGCACACAGGCGTTGCCTTTCCAGAAAACCCGCGCCAGGGATCAACGACCGGCTTTGAAATGGGACGGTCGGTCCCTGTGGAGGTAGCCACGAGTGCCCGCCAGCAGGCACATCCTCGCTATTGGTTGCACGCCGTGATCCGTTGTAATCGAACCTGGCGCGGGAAAACTTGTTTTGGGCTTAGTGTTTGACTTTGCTCGCCCACGGAACGAGAACGAGGGGGACACCGGCCGCGACGGCGGCACGGGCGTTCGCCACACTATTGTCGATCAGGATGTCCACGTTATGTTTGACGCACCATTTCGCTTTGGCAACGTGAATCGGACCGCCAGCATGTCCCAACACCGTCATATCGTCCCACGACGCACCACAGCCGATACGATTGAGATAATCCGCCTTGATATGGAAGTCCCTCGCAGTAACCTTGTTTTTTGCCATTCCGGTCAGAATACTGACCGTGTTACCCGCTGACTTCAGCGCGATCATGAGGGTCTGTAGTTCAGCTGGTGCGGCGTCCAGCGTGCCGTCAACGTCAATAGCCACGCGCATTGTTACGTGCTCCTCGGACTAAGCCCACGCGTGCGGAGTGGGAATACAACGACAGTTGGGATGCTCAGGGAATACAAGCGGGGAGCCCACAAAGTGAGGGCTGGATGCCTCCCGCGCGCGACACGCAGGACAGGGATTCTCTTCGGCGTGCCAATCCCATCGGTCGATGCCGTGTCGCTGATAGACAGAAAGAACCGCCATACACAGC
>JAKBXD010000218.1 GCA_021840785.1 Pseudomonadota bacterium | reverse complement strand
GCTGATGGACGCGAACGGCTCCACAACACCAGCCGCGATGACTTTCTACAAGCGCGCAAAGGCGCTCTACGACGCTAACTACGAAGATGACCGCGTCACAATCGTCCAGGCATTGATACTTATGGGCTGGTACTGGGAGGGGCCTGAGGGTAAGGAACGCTGGCAACGCGCCGACATCGCGACGTACGCAAGGTCTGACTTGGCGGCAGACGTCACCAAAAACGTCTTTTACTGGTCGAGAGTCGCGGTTATTGTTGCACAAGGCTCCGGGATGCATCGAAGGTCAGTGATCGACTCCCTGCGCTCGTACATCCTCGCTAACGCTTCCGTGCAGTGTTGAACACTCGCAGCTTTCTCGCGCAGACAAGCGGCTGTGGAAGCGCATCTGGTGGACGTTATTCACGAGAGACAGATCGGTCGCCGTCGCCCTCGGTCGGCCTACCGGCATCAACATCGAAGATTCCGACGTCGAGATGGTCAGCGAAGAGGACTTCATCGACGACGACGATCCCAGCGGACCCACTTCGAATAATCACGGCCAGTCTGAGTACCCTCCAGATCCGATCCACGTCCAATTCTTCCTGCAATACGTCAAGCTGTGCGAGATTATGGGCCTGGTGCTAGCGCAGCAGTACAGCGTGGCGTCCAAGCTGCGGAGAACAAATGCTATTGACCTCACGCATTCCGACATGGCGCTCGCGGACTGGCTGCAAAATTGTTCGCCGGAGGTGCGGTGGGAGCCACAGCGGCATCATTTCTGGAGCGCTTTGCTGCACGCGAATTATTAGTAAGTCGGGCGTACCATAGATTCGATGTTTGACCCTGACAAAATCTAGCACCACCCTCTGCCTTCTTCACCGAGCGCATATGCCACCGGCCGGCTCGGCTGAGAGCAAGGGCTTCAATGGCTTCCCGGAGGAGACGGCATACCCGAGCCGCACGATCGCCTACCAGGCTGCAGGCATGATCACTTCCATCATCGAGTCGCTTCAGACACACGATCAATTGCGTTACACGCCTGCCTTCATGTGAGTGCTGATGTCGTGCCTTTGCTGTCGACAGGACTGATACGTTCATAGCGTCTACTCCCTGTTCTCGGCTCTGATCATGCACGTGTACCAAATGCGGAGCTTGAATCAGTCAGTAGTATCTGCGACGCAACACCGACTGAATGTTTGCATGAACGCCTTGCGTGACGTCAGCAAAGTCTGGCTGGTGGCAAAGATGGTGCACACACTATTCGAATCGATCCTTGGGAACAAGGTTCTCGAGGAGAGATTGCAGAAAGCTGCGGGACGGCGACACAACAAGAACCGCACGAATGGCGTGTCGCGGGCAAGAACCGCGCAGAACTCACCACCAACCGAGGTAGCCATGTCACAGCCGCCTCCCCAGGAGGCGCCGAAGCGCAAATTCGACGATATGGAGTTTGGGTACACGAACGGGCCCCCCGCGCCGCAGATGAGCTATGAGCGCAGCCGGCCTGTCAGTCCGGCGATGACGCCCGCGCGCGATCTGGCCGGGCAGCAGCACCACGCTCAGCACCAGCCACAGCCACATCAGCAACAGCAGCTGCCTTCGCTATCAACGACCAGCCCGCCAGTGCGCCATGCCACTGACGCCTTCCTCGGGCCATCACGGCCACAGACCCGGCCAACTACACCCTTCAACGGCTACTCCTTCCCCGGTACCCCTCCGGACCTCTTCCTTCACACCCGCAACAGCCCCAAGATCTCCGAAGACCTATGGCAAAACTACGATCCCGGCCAGCTCTTCCCACCGGAAGCGAACGGCATGGGCCTGGGTCTCCTATCTCCTAACGAAGGCATGGTCGATCCCCTCCTTCGCCACCAAAACGACGGTTCGATGCAAAACCCACAGTCCGGTCAGCAAGGTCTTCCGACCTACCACCAGGATCCGCAGGCTTGGAACCAGCTGCAAGCCGGTCTGCAGGCGCAGCAACAGCAACAACAGCAGGGAACGCTAGGCACAGGAGACAACGACGCATGGAGCACTTCAAGCAGTACAGGGCCGATCGTGCCCACGACGCTGAACGTGGGAGACTGGTTCGAATTCTTCGGCATACCGAACGGTGATCCGAACTCGATCAATGGAGCTGCACATCTGCCTGGGCTGGCTGGGCTGTCAAACATCGCTGGTGGCAATGGCAGCGGACGCGCAGGGTATGGTTAGAAGCCTACTGCTTCCGGTCCTCCGGGTCACTGCGGTGCCTGCCGGGCCGGTCTGGGGAATTAACGACTGCGATGGTCTTGCGGGTTATGGAGGCGCGGCTCAAGGCTGTCAGTGTGCAGACTGCCTGCCGCCGGATGGCGTGTGATGGTTGAAATTGCGTGACGAGAGAGGAGGATCGCAAATGATGATTGGCATGATACCATCGGCTTGATCGCAAGTGGCCGAGGCCGCAACACAGATCCAAACATGCTATATGCTGCAAATCCCGGACTTTACATGGCCACTCATATCCCTCCTCAAACCATATCATGGCGGCAGACATCCAACATCCTCAACACCCCGTCTCAGCCAGCCCTTTTCCAGACATTTCTCTCACGACTGCCCCCCGTAATTCTTCTTCTCATGCTCCATGATAGCCTCCACCTTCTTCGCACTCGCACTGCCCTTGTCAAACCGATAGCCGACCCACTCCTTCGCCAGCCTTCTCGCCAACTCAATCCCCACCACCCTCTCCCCCATACAAAGCACCTGCGCATCATTGCTCAAGACCGCGCGCTCCACCGAGAAGCTATCATGAGCCGTCACCGCCCGAATCCCGGGGACTTTATTCGCGGAAATCGCAACGCCGAGCCCCGTTCCGCAGATGAGTATGGCGCGGTCGGCCTTGCCTTCTTGGATCAGTTTGGCGGCGTCCACGGCGGGGTGCGGGTAGGCGGTCTTGTCGCTGGTCTCGTTCACGCCGACATCGATCACCTTCGACACGAGCGGGTGGGCTTCGAGGTCCGCTTTGATCTTGTTCTTGTAGGTGCAGCCGGCGTCGTCGGCGCCCATGGCGATGACCAGGGGTTTCGGTTGGTCCGACATGGTCGCGCTGTCTGTGGAGGCGGTCACAGCTGCGAGGCGTCGTAGCCTTCGACTCGTTCGACTTTCTCGGGCTGGCGCGTCGGTCGCGGTACTTCGACCTTCTCTTCCTTGACGATGGGTGGCGAGGCTCTCGGTTCGTCTAGGAGGCCCTTCTCTTCGTACGTGACGGGGTTTCCAGTCACGCTCGTCTTCGTTTCGAACTTTTGCGGCTCGGTGATCCTGACTTCTTTGTACTCTCCAGTCCGGGTATCTACTACTCTCTGATGCAGAGACTCAGCTTCGATGTTGAAGGAAGAAGAGAATTTGACCTTGCTCTTTTTGGAGGGAGAGGAAGACATTTTTGAATCTGGGATGACGGCACACCCGATGTCAGTAGCCGATACATACATCAGCTACTGCACCCATTGACCGCCCGCCGGCTGATCTAATAGAGTCGTGGCGAGTGCTGGAGGGGCTTGGATGATGTGAATGGTGGGGAAAGCGGGATGCCAGATGTGGAGATGCCGGGTTCGGCGGAGGATGGGCCGAAGGGGCAAGTTGTTGGCTTTTACCGGAATGTAAGGGTGACGGCTGTGCATGCCGAAGCAGCTGTTCGATAGCGAGCGTAGACTAGGAGAATGAGTGAAGTGGATGCAGGTGGACCGCTTGGTGTCAGCATACTACATCAGAGGCATCGCTTGTTA
>JAKBXD010000217.1 GCA_021840785.1 Pseudomonadota bacterium | reverse complement strand
CCGGCGAGTAAAGCGCAGATTTCACGAAAAATTTTAAATTCCTCTTGATTTTCCTCTTGCCGTTGTTGTTTCTTGTTTGCATCTGTGATAAGCGCAACTTTGAGTTGATCATTGGAGGTAGCCATGCAACCAAATTCACGCGACGACGAAACGTTCTCTATTATATTGCATATGCTTTGGGAGTGTCGAAATGTTTTTATTGATTTGAATGAATTCAAGAAAAGCGCCTATGTCGAAAAGTGTATAAATGACATTGTTTGCTCCAATAGTGCCTATAATTATAAAGATTTAGCAGCGGCATCAAGTAAATGTTATTAAATCTTTCATACCTCAACAATTCTATCATCAACACGCCGCTGAGTTTTTCAAAAAAAAAATTACTAAATGCTCCAAATTTTGACAAATCAAAATTTCATAACGTTGAAATTCGACATGCAAATACTGATGACCTTAGAATGCACGCCTATCACATACGCTACAAAGCTTATTTGAGTCATGGTCATATCGCAGAAAAGAAAACACCATTTTGGTCGGATAAATTTGACCACACGCCATCAACGACAGTGTTTTTGCTATTCAAATGCGGGATTCCCGTTACGACAATACGTCTTTGCTTTTTTGATCCTTCATTTATGGATGATATTTCCGAAGCAATTCCGAGTGCCAGCCAGTTTAATTATACGAAACAAAGTATAGCAAAAAAACTTTGCCTTCTCCAGAAGAATTTTAAAGTAATCGAGATATCGAAGCTGGCCAGCGTTCTAAAAAAAAACGAACAAATCGGTATTTTTGTTTCCATTTATGAATTTCTTAGGTCTGAAATTTTTAATTTGGGCGCAGACATCATTGTGATCTCAGTTCGATTTCAGCATGTAAAATTTTATACCCGACTCGGATTTAAAGTTCTTGAGAGTGGTAAATTCTACCAAAAAGATAATGTAGTTCTTTCTTTGCTCGCATGTGGCGCCAAAAATTTTTGCTCTGCCGGAAAGAGTCGGGATCTAAATTTTTCAACGTTTTCTAACTTACAGAACGGTAATCTTCGTTCAACTCTTGCTCAATAGCGGCGAGCAACCGGATGCCGTTAATTTTTTAATTGCCTGCGCCTGAAACCTGAGCAACAATGTCGCTCACAATCAGCCGGGTGAATCATCATGAAACGTCGTTTTGCGACAGCGATTGGCGCGTTAACGATAGCCGTCCCCGCAGCAGCGCAGGCAGCGGCGATTTATCCTTATGCATTTGCGTCGGATCAGATTACGAATCTGCGAGTAGAAAATGCCGACACGGGCCAATTGGTGTCTATCCCATTAAATTCTGGGAGTCAGGAGGCTATCAGTGACAGCGCCCAATATGATGGATACGGAATTTCGGGCTACCAAAGTAGCGGCGTAGTTAATTCTGCTGTAAGCATTCCGCAGGCTTACTCTGGTCCCTCGTCTTCGACGCCTCCGGCGAGCTTTACCCCCCTTGGTCCGGGTAACATGGCCGGCGCTCGCGCAGACGCGGCCATTGGAGCGCTAGTTACCCCCGCGCCCGGCGTAGTTGGGGGCAGCTCGGTCTCGAATGTTGTGGAAGCTTATGGGAACGCCCTGGGCAGTTCGGCGGCAGCGGACGTTGCCTACATTAATTTTACATTTACCGGCTCTGGCTATCCTCTTGATATAGTTTTCCAAGAGACGACCAATCTCGCAGCCACTACGGCAGGCGCATCGTCTGGTCTTGTGGGTGAATCGGCGTCTGCGAGCGCGCTAAACGCGCTGATTCTCAGCGGCAGTAATGGCTCCTCGTTTTCCGCGTACCCGTTCGGAAGCAACGGGCAGGTGGCTGTTAGTTCCTCAAATGGCACAGGTAGCTCACCGTATTCTAACAGCGGAAGCTACTCTATTGTCACTCCTACGTTAGTTGATGGAGTAACATACACGCTTAGTCTTCAATCGTCAGTATCAGATGCCATTCAACCAGGAAGCACCGTACCGGAACCATCGTCGGCCTTTTTATTCGGCTTTAGCGTCCTTGGTTTTTGGGGTGTTCTTCGTCGTTCGAACATATCAGGACGTTGAGTGGGAATTAATTTAAGAAGCCACGAGTGCATGATCAATGTAAAGTTTTAGGTTCGAGACTTCGTTCTTGCAATGCCTTTATGCTGTCAAATACTTTAAGCCAAACAACTTCGCCGTTTAAATCTCCTCGAAACCGCATTTCCAATGCGTACCCCATTGCATGTTCGGCCGCGTTATCGCTGTACTCATCTATCATCATTTTTGCCAACCGGCATATATCTTCTGGCGTCTCTACGGGTTTCATGATTTTAAATCCCTCTAGATCCCGCAACGCAGACTGAACGTGCATTCCTTATGTTCCGCATAGACCACTTCAATTTGTCAACGATTTTCTTTGAGACGGCGCGTCTATGATCGCGCGTTAGTTGAGTTACAAACAAAATTTGCCCGTTTTCGTTGGTTGCGGTCCCCACCCGCTGCGGGTAACCAAATTCAGCGCTTTCTGGCGTAGGATTTGGAGCCATGATTCGGACGCTCGCGGCATATATTTTTTTTGGAATTTTCCTTGCCTGCCCGCGCGCGGACGCTGGGCCCGCTTTGCTCTACTACGTTTCGACGCAAGAGGGATATGCCACCCCCCCCGTTGGGCAAACCGTCGAACAGCTCGTTCCGACATCTTTGGGCAACTCCGACATAACATTCGACGGAGCTGCCAGCGTAGAATTTAATGATGGCGCTCATGTTGTGAATGGAACAAATAATTATGCCGTAGGGGGCGGCTACGCGGCGCCTATACTTCCTAATGGGACTCCTTATACTAAGGATTACTATTCCACTGAAACAGGTTCTGTGGTTTTTAGTTTTTACAGCGAACAACAATATCTTGGTTTATTATGGGGATCTGTGGATACGGAGTCAAATGGCAATCTATTGACATTTTATAACGACGGAGTGATGGTCGGACAAATAAGCGGCGCGCAGCTTATTGCCTTAGCTGGAAATATAACAAATTTCTACGTAGGTTCCCAGGTTTTTGGTGGCACTTTTTACTTAAATGTTACTGGTATTAATGGAGGTGAATTTAACGAAATGGTGGCATCAAGCGGAGTGCCCTCTTTTGAATTTGGGCAGGTAACAGTTGTTGACCCGGCTGCTACGACGGTTAATGCGGAGCCAATACCGGAGCCGCCTTTCATGTTTTTTCTGGCGTGTTTTATCTTCGTCTTGTCTATGCGTATATTTGTGCGCCCATAAATTTCTGGGATCGTCAATAATTTAGATTTCATTCGCAGAAGGCTCATTGAAGACGTAGATCGGCCGGCTATCAGTCGGCCTAAGTTCTGTTCCGCACCGAGCTTGGTTTTCCGTTGGGAAAAACTATTTTCTTCTTCATGTTCGATTTCCTCTCCCATGCCCGCCGCAAAAACCCGGAAACGGTGATCGAGGCCTTCACCGCCGCTTTTCCCTCCGGCGAGGAGAAGGCGCGGCTCCTGATCAAGACCCAGGGCGGTGATCAGGCGCCGGAGGAATGGCGGCGGCTCAGCGATCTCTGTCTCGATCCCCGCATCGAGCTGCGCGATGCGCGCCTCGACCGCGCCGAGGTGATCGCCCTGATCGAGGCCACGGACGCGTTCGTCTCGCTGCACCGCGCCGAGGGCTTCGGGCGTGGCCCGGCGGAGGCGATGTGGCTCGGCAAGCCGGTGATCGTCACCGGCTATTCCGGCACCAGCGATTTCG
>JAKBXD010000216.1 GCA_021840785.1 Pseudomonadota bacterium | reverse complement strand
TCTCCGCCGGATGGGCCAGGCAGCGGCGATTACGGGAGGCGTGGTGTTGTTGGGCTGGTTGCTGTACGTCATCGGGGGGATGGTGGGGCCTCGGTAATTGCAGACAACGTGTAATACAAATTTTCAGGGATGCTGTAATACGCCGGATTCGTTACGCTACAAGGCTTACGGGCGTGTGGGAGGCGGATTTGTCATACGCGCTGTATTACAGGAAAAGTGAGACGGGGTAAGGCTTGCGGGCTATTCGCGGGCGGATTCGTATTACACCACCGGTGCGTAGTGTGCGCTGTCATACACGGCGATAGCCGCCAGGGGTTTGCTGGTCGCGGGAGGCGAAGTGGGAGAGGATAGAGAGAGGGGGATCGGCATGAGTACGTTGGTTGCTAACGCCATTGAAAAATTTATTTTCCACCTGCTGCAAGGGGTGTTGCAGTTTGTCGGATCCGCCGTCGGGCTGTTTGGGCAAGTGTCGCTCATGCAGACGGAGTTGCCATGGGTCACCGAAGTCCGAACCGACATTCTGGCCGTCACGTGGACGCTGTTTACGCTGTACTTCGCCTATATTGTGGTGACCCGATACATTATGTGGAATGAAGGCACAGCGGATGCGGATGGGAGTGTGTTAATGAAATCCGTGTTGCGCAGTGCGTTGTATATCGGCTTGTCGGCGACGCTGGCGACGTTGGTCTGGACCTTTGGCTTTAACTTGGCTAACGAGTTGGTCTCGAGCCCCATGGCGGGTGCGATTACTTCGGTCAGCCGGGGTCTCAAGCCACTCCAAGGCATGCAAGGAATTTCTTCCGACATCGCCGTGTTTGTGGCCGGCGTCGGCGCCCTGATTATCGTTATTGTGGCGTTACTGATTATGTTGGTCCAATTCGCCATTCGCTCGGCTGAAATTGTGTTTTATGTGTTAGCGGGGCCCTTGATGGGCCTGGGACACTTAGCGAGTCCGGAGGGCGGCGTGTGGTCCCGGTGGTGGACGAATTTGGTGATTTTGTCGTTATCCGCCGCCCCACAATTGTTGGCTTTAAAAGGGATGGTGGCGAGCACCACGGCGGTCCCGGTGGCCACGGCCACCGCCCAAAACATCCAACCCTTAGTGCTGGCTTGGCTCATGCAAATCGGCTGGATCGTCGTGGGAATTCGGGGTCCGCATTTGCTCAAAGAATGGGCGTATCGCAGCGGAGCCGGGAGCGGATTCGTGGGGGTGGCCGGCAAGATCGGCAACACGAAACTGCAGGGATATGCAGGAAAGAGGGTGTCAGGATGAGTCCACAACGTGTTGTCTATTATCCGGACACCTCTCCGTGGTCCGCCGTGCGAATTTTTTGCCGATGCCCTCACTGTGGAGTCATGTGGGAGCATTTTGAAACGCAAAATATTCGCCACGATGAAGAGTGGATGAAGCAACGGTATGGGTGGGTGACACGCTGTCAGAACTGTGGCGGATGGTCCGAAGCCCGCAATCACTTCATTTCCGGCGTGGAGCGCCACAGAATTCCTCCACCGCAGCCCAAACCCACCCCACAGCCCCAGACAAAAACGACAAGAAAGCCGCCTAAACCCCCGTTCTGGGCGCGGACGCGGAAGCCCCGGCCCGTGAAAGAACGGGATCATGCCTGTGAGGAGGAACGCTAATGCGCACGGTCATCCCCAACCCGATTCGAAAATCGGCTTGGGGCCTGGTGAAGGCGGGCGGACTGGTGACCGGAGGTCTTGCTGGGGGTATGAGCGCACCGTTTGGCTTGATGGCTCTTGGCGTCCCAGAACCCGTCAGTTTGATTGTCGGCGGGATCATCGTGGCCCTGGGAGCCGCTATGGCCATTCCGGTCCTCGGACAAACGGCGCTTTACCCCCTTATTATCGGAGCCGGGCCCCGCTTTAAAGAAAAGCGGTTAGGGCCATTGTCTCGAGTCTGACGAAAAACGGATCCTTCGAATGATCGCTAACCGACATACCTCCCCGGACACCCGTCCGGGGCTTTTTTATAGGGTCAGGGGAACGGTGGGCTTGTCATCCAAACAGAGTGACAAGGCAGGAAATCAAGAGGATTTTTTCTTCGCGACCAGGCCCGATGGCGCTGGAGAAAGGAGCGACTCATGACACAAATTGAGTGGACCCGTGAGACCGCCCTGGCGGTCTTAGAAGAATGCGAACGCACGGCTTCGATTCCGTGGACCCGTAAGGCTTGGGACGCGGCGCATCAACAACCCTCGTCCGACGTGCTGAGACAGTTGTTTGGATCGTGGACGGAAGCATGGCGAGCGGCGGGTGATGAAGTACCGACGGGGAATAAGTCCCAACCCTCCTGCGGCACTTGGGATGCCAAGCGTATATTGCAGGGACTCCGGGATCACGCCCGATCAGACGACCCGATCGTGGAGACCATAGCAGCCGACGCGATAGAGGTCCTGCCTATCGCGCGTCTGGGGCTGTCGGTCCGGGCCTATCATTGTCTTCGGAACGCTCACATTGAGACGGTGGGTGATTTGCGATGCATAGAACCCAAAAACCTGATAAAGATTCCACATTTTGGCCAAAAGTGCTTGCAGGAAATCTGTCAGATCTTAACCATGTTAAATCGCTCGTTTCCCGACTCCGTGATGACGGCGACTCCACCCAGCCCCATCGACACCTGGCCTGTGAGTTCCGCCTCGTTTGCAGGGCGCATCAACCACGGCCTGGCTGACGCGGGCATTACCACCTTGGGCACCCTCAGGCGCACGTCCGACGCGGAGTTGCTGGCCATTCCCAATTTTGGGTACGATCGCTTACAGCAAGTGCGCACAGTCCTGCAGCGCCTGGAAGCGAAGGCGACAGATCTGGAACATTTGGTATTCTCATCGTACGAATAACTCCCTTGCCGGCCCCGCTCCCAGGAGGTGTGCCTATCATGGATCGTCTCGGTGATCGGATGAAGCGCTATGAAGCCGTCACGGATCTCATCCTTACCCCGCGCATGCCCACGATTCTTCGGTTGGATGGCAAGAGTTTTCATCAGTGGACACGGCACGTGCGAGCTCAACGGCCTTTTGATACGGAACTGCACCAACTTATGACGCAGACGCTCCAGACCCTCTGCCGGGAGACGCAGGGGACAGTATTCGGCTACACCCAAAGTGACGAGATGTCGCTCGTGTTGCAAGATTATTTCACCCACACTACCGAAGCGGCGTTTGGCAAGCGTCTGCAAAAATTAGTCTCCCTGAGCGCGGCTCTCGCGACCGCCCAGTTTAATGCGTTGGCCCCCAGGGTGTTTGCCAGCGCTCCATGGGCACTCTTCGATGCGCGGGCCTTCGTGTTGCCGCAAGAAGAGGTGGCCAATTATATCCTCTGGCGCCAACAAGATGCCACACGCAATTCCATTCGGATGGTAGGCTATACCGTGTTTGCGGACCGGGCATTACTGGGTGTCTCGAATGCCCTGTTGCAAGAACGGCTCTGGCAAGATCACGGAATCAACTGGAACGCTTTTCCCGTGTGGGCCAAGCGGGGCAGTGCCTGTCTCTATGCCCGGGAATCGGGGTGGGCAATTGATGACGTCATGCCCGTGGTGTCCCAGGATCGGGCCTACGTTGAGCGGCATCTGGCACCCCCGGAGACGCTGTAAGGGGTCTTGTGGGGAACAGACCCTCGGATTTCATCAGAAAGGGGCATGATGCCATGACCATCGGTGAGTGATTCACGGTGGGATTTTCTGCGGACGTATGGGTGGTGCCCGCATTGTGGCGCTATCGA
>JAKBXD010000215.1 GCA_021840785.1 Pseudomonadota bacterium | reverse complement strand
ATCCATGTCATGCTCGGGTCGTCAGTGTACGCATGGGCCATTCGCACCACCTCCTTGAATTAGAGTTGCACCACATCCGACGAATCGGAAACCGGTGCCGGCGTCTGCTGGTCCTTGAAATGGTTGGTCAGATACGTACGGAATCCCGGAAGTTGGTCCGCACCCCATGTGTGGATCGGCTTGCCTTTAAGCGCCGCCTTGACGCCATCGAATCGATCAGGAAGGAACTTCAGAACGAAGACCACGAAATCCTGAATGTGATCCGGGCTATCGTCAAAGGTGGCACCGCCAGTGCAGAGATTCACAACTTCGGAGATTTGGCCATCCTGAACACCCGCGTTGCGAAGACGCGATACCTCTTGACGGAACGCGAGCTTCGGTTCAGCACCCTGTTCTGCCTTGGGGGCCGCCGGAGAAGCGTTTCCCTTGGTGGCGCCGGTCTCAGAGGACTTAGCGTCTCCCTCGGGCCATGCGGCCGACTTAGCCTGATACTCGCCAAACCGCTCGGACTTTTCGAGCGTGACGACGACTGGTCGAGATTGCTCTTTGGACAAGTTCAAGAACTGCCCTTGTTCACGCCAACCGGACACCGGGAAAGTCTCCCCCGTCTCCTCATAGACCGCTTTCCCCTTGAACAACATGACGGACTTTCCGTTGCTGTTCTTCGAGGTAAGCGAGCCTTCGGTGACGCGAATGGCAATCGCCGTCGCCGGCAGGTCGGGCAACGTAGGCTTCGAGCCACCAGAGCGGCCGGAGCCTTGTTGTCCCGATCCTGAGCGTCCGTTGTCGCCCCGATTATCGGGCTTACCGTCGTTCTCTGGATCATCGCCGGACGATAGCATGAAGGTCTTGAGCAGGAAGTATTTCGTCGCTGCTGTCAGGGCCTTGGGTATGCCCTTGTCAGTCGAGTCGCTTCCTTGGCCCGGGTAGCGTGACGTCCAATGTTCGCCGGAGTCGGAATCTACCAGCGTAAAGTCGACCCAGACAGTGGTAGTCGTCGAGGGCTTCTTCCCGTCAGTAGACGGTTCTACCTTCTGCTCGATAGACTCGATGGTGGATAGTACAACAACCCCGTGTTCTGCCAAAAGCGTACGTAATGTGTCGGTCACGTCGGCTTCCATCACATATTTGTAATCAAAGTGTCGGTTGTAACCGTTTTTGGGAATTCGCGCAAGGGCGCTCATTATCTGCGCCAACTTTTTCGCAAGTTTGATGGGAATGGTGATATGCGACATGTACTCGAAAGCCGCTTCTTGATTGGTCATGACAGCACCTCCTAAAGGTTCTTCGCCGCGTGAGCGACACCGACAATGGCGGCGGCGCCCAACGGGAGGACAAAGATTCCGTAAGTAATGGCGGACACCACGGCGTGGTGCAGCTGCATGAGAGAGTGAATCATAAAAAACACGCTCCTTTGGGAATATGAATATCGCGCAAAGCACAAAAGGACGCCCATCATGGCGTTTGAGTCTGTGCGCGCTTCGTTTTTAGGGAATTTGGGATGTTTGGAAAGCCCTAAACCCGTGGGTTAGGTAAGCGACTTCATCAAGCGTACTTGATGAGGCGTCCCGGTGCCGAAGGTGGCGCGCGGGGAAAGAAGTGTTACGTGGATCGAATTAACTGTAGCACAGGGAATTTTTTGGTGTCAACGAACAACACTTACCCAGGGGTGTTTCCATGTGGAAACCCCTATAGTCACGAAAACAGGTCGCCGACCAGTATCCAGCAGTAATCGATGTAAGGCATGTCGTCCGTCGAGAGCGAGCCAACCCTAAACTGCCTCAGAAAGGTCTCATATACCTCGTTGATCGATGGGGATTTAGCGATCCATTGCGCAATCAACGACTCAAACAGAGCGCCAGGAAGCACCTTGGCGGTCACTGAATTACGGAGGCTACGGCGCAAAGAATCGCCAACTACGTAGGGAACAAGACAGAGACCCCTGTCGATGACATCCGAAGTGACGTCCCATTCGCGGCTAGTCTTTTCATCGCGGATCGACCACAAGTCCATGCCGGTATCGCCAATGGTATAAAAGTGACGCATCCGAACAGGAGCGGGTGCGGTAGGCAGGCCGATGCCATAGGCGAATGCGCCGTGGGAAAAGTTACGACTGGGCAGTAGAATCACTCCTTTGAGGATTCCATGATAGCCCAAACAAACGATCGGGGCGATGCCCTGCGTCAAAACCCGATCAAATACGCGGAAGCATGTCTGAGCGCTCTAAAAAGGTGAAGCATTGGCGAACCGGAGTTCTACACACTGACCGACCTTGAAAATGGCTCAAACGTTCGGATGGACGAGGATCGGAAGCATCATACCGATCCGAGGGGACCATCTTGTGAATTACAGTGACTGGCCAGTTGGAACGGTCATCCCCCATTTGGGACTTACTGCCCATGCCGGGCGCACTAACAATCAGCCCCTGTCCTCATTCGGCAGGGGCTTCAAACGCGCGAAATGATCCGAAGGTCCACGGCGCATCGGGATTCTCCGTTAGAAGGCAAAACGAGCCACGCAATCCGATGGGTTTTACCACTTGGCGTTCCGCCGAAACGGCAATCCGGTGCAATGGTACCCGGGCATCCAACAGAGCGGCCCGGAGCATCGCTAAGGCAGTGGCATCCGCTACGAGAAACCACAACAAGTGCGGCGTCTCTTGGCCGTCAAGCCAAGAAACCCAGAGCCGTGCCGCCTGAGCCAACGGCGCAAGATCCGTTCCCTGAAACACGGGCTGCACCAGCATGCCCCACGGGCCATGTTGGGTTCGCCATGTGACGCGGCATACGGGCGACGGCAAGCCCTCAGCCAACGCTGGCAGCCAATCCCACTCGTCAATCATCGGGTGGCCGGGAGCCGTCACGGCACTCGCAGCCCATTCGTTCACCCAAAGCCACGCGAACAAGCGATCCACGGGCATTACCCGATGAAGCAAGAAACGGCCGTTCGGCACTGTGCCGCGCATCACGGAGGAAAGGCCCGCAGCCGCATAGAAGGGGTTCCAAAGGGCAACGCGCGGGTCGGGATTGGTGCCATCCGACCATGTGAGGCGAGTCCCCCATCCGTATTTGGTCAAAAGGGCAGGAAGCGTCTTGTAGCCAACGGGAAACAATCGGTGGAGCTGATGAGGCGTGACGACTTGATGGCGCTGAAGCACCATGAGGAGCGTTGAGCGTTCGGGTGCATTAGGGTAAGCCCAAAAGCGTTGAAGTTGCTGGGCATCGTGAGCCACGGCATGGCGCGGCCCCTCGGGACGGCGGGCAAAAAGCCCGCCGTGAGGAGCATGCGGCACCAAGAGTGTGTCCAACGGGGTATCTGGAGCCATCGTTTGTGAAGCCATGGGTCTTACCGTCCTTCCGCGATCCGATTGACGTACTGCCCGTAAATCGTCCGGCGCTCCGACTGGATGGACACAATGCGAACGCGCACTCGGTCCCCTTCATGAATCGGCAATGGCTCTCGCGACCGTACGACCACTTCCAGTCCTTGCGGCATGTGCAAGCTGACCAACACCGCCTTGGGCATCACGCGCCGGACCTCGCCGGAATAGATTTGACGCACCTTCACGGCCTTGACCATGGACTCCCACTGACCCTGCCATGGCATGATGGCATCCAGCGTAATACGCGACTCTCCATCCTGATCCT
The DNA here is from genome assembly GCA_021840785.1 of Pseudomonadota bacterium. The sequence goes on along the minus strand of JAKBXD010000215.1, from coordinate 96 downwards.
CTATCTTCGCCACGCCGACCCCCAGTTTCGTGCCACGAGGAAGACGCATACGAGGATCTTCACTAATGCCCATGCGACTACGGGGCAACAATCCGG
>JAKBXD010000214.1 GCA_021840785.1 Pseudomonadota bacterium | reverse complement strand
ACATCCTCCTCCGTCAATTGCGGATACTGTTGGAGGATTTCAGGGAGCGTCGCCCCTTCGGCCAGATAATCGAGAATCATCCGCACGGGAATGCGGGTCCCGCGAATCCACCTAGTCGCGGTGCCCGGGGCTCGACCTTACGCGGCGCTGTCGCCCCCGTATCTTCATCATTAGGATTATTAAGCATTCGGATTTCAACGAAGACCGACTACCGCCGGTCAGGCGCCCCATGCACGGTGCGCCCATTTATCGTTCCCGAATAAACCCACGTGGGAAAATGATGCTTCAACACCGCACATAAGCTAGCGCATGCCATGCAGCATTTTGCGAATCCTCGACGGGCTGATTACAGACACTAAATTAATGGCTTTTTATCCTCCGCGGTGCGGCTATTTGCAATTTTGCCGCTGACAGCCGCGTTGAGGAGCAGCACTGCACCGATAAATTTGGGAAACTTTTTCTGGAAGCGTCCGGAGGAGAACACAATGCCCCGTCGAATTAACAATATGTGCCACCAAAATATATTCACCCAAATAAGAGTGGGCAATTGGGATGTTGCAAATATGCTAAAAATAAAGGGCGTTGGTTCTTTAATGAGGCACCGCTGTGCTGGGTGGTGTCATGATAACTACCGCGGCGTTTGCTGCATCCACCCCCCCTTCATCAGGAGTCATCAGCCCCAATTTGAATGCATGCAACCCTGGATCAGAGTATGTTGTCCAGACCAATGATGGACAGGTGCGGATTCCCCAAACCGCCACCGGATGGAAGACTTGGACCACCAATTGACAGGGAACAGGACACGGATAGCCATTGTTCATTGGTCGAAGTCGCAGGAGGGCGTGGGGCATGAAGAGTAAAACCGTTTTCTTGGGTGGAATTGTTGTCTTGGTGACGAGTCTTTTATCAGGTTGCGGTGCAAGCACGAGCCCCAAATCTTCGCAGGCGCCTGCGTCTTCGCGTGCGGCTACGCCCTCATCATCGCACGTAGCCCCGAATAGCTCTACCTCCACGTCCCCTCAGTCTGCATCTAAACTAGGGCCTCTACCCCCACTGGTCGGGGCTAAAACGTTAGCATCCGATTCGGGGACAGGCAACGCCCATGTCGGTGCTATCGTGGTATCCGCTAAGTGGCTTAATTTGCAACTGGAATGCGATGGTAATGGAGAGGTCACGATTCCCGCGTTGGGAAAGATGAAAGGGTGCGATGCGGGCTTCGTGTTTTTAGACCAATGGCCTGGCCTTACAGGGAACCGCCTGAATATCAACGTCCAAGCACCGCCGCGTATGCGTTGGATCCTTCGTTTGTCATCATCACCAATCAAAAACGTTCTCTCGTCATCGGGTCAGTGACGCGGTGCGCCGGTTATAGCGGCGATGAAGTTCTGAGACCTATCGTCGCTTTCCTCCTGTCTGTGTCGCCCACCTTTGCAGGCCCGACCCACGACTAGCCCGGCGTTTCGGGGCGAGTCATCGTCCATCGGCGTGTTCATCTCCATATATGGCCTTCATGTCCTGTTGATCGTATAGGGCTCAATATGTAACAGCTTTCGCATCACAGATACCTCATGCACTCACGAGTCTACCGATTATATCTTCGCGAAGATCGTACATTTCCCTGCGCTCGGCGGGTTGCTGCGCGTGCTGGGAAGCGTGCTCATCAGCTTGACACTCTCATGCCTCCATTTTCCGCTGCTTGAATCGGTCATATTGCGGCTCCTACCACTCCGGTCTGTCCGACGCATAGTGGGCAGCCGGCTTGGGCCATTGCAACTGGTGCCCATTCCACTGACCGACCGGCAACAACGCCCGTTGTATCCCCGGTGCATCCTGAACGTCAACGACCCAGTCCTCGCTCCCGTGCGGGCTCTCGGCCGGGGCGGGATGCGGATCCGGAGGCAACTGCCGTAGCCAGTGAGCCGTCCGGGCGAGCGACAAGCGCCGGATAGGCGTCCCCCCGTGCATCCGCTGTTCGCGAATTCCTTCGAGGGCGGCCGCCGCGGCCAAATATCCTGTGCCATGATCAAGCAATTGACAGGGAAGCGATCCGGGCTGTCCTGTGCTCCCCCCTTCGATCCACCCGATGCCGGTAGCGCTCTGCACCACGCTGTCAAATCCGCGCCGCGACGCCCAAGGACCGTGGTGGCCCCATGCGCTGAGCAGGATGATGACCAATCCCGGGAACCGCTGGCATAGACTCTCAGGGGTGAGGCCAAAGCGGTCCAGTGAGCCCGGCCGATAACCCAAGACGACAATGTCTGAATCCCCTAACAACCGGTCGAGTATCGCCTGTCCGTCCGAAGTGGTGAAGTCCACAGCACTGCTGCGCTTGCCCAACAAGGTATCGGCCGGTAGACCTACGGGCAAGTCGGGCCATTGCGGGGGATCGATGCGGAGCACGACGGCGCCGAGAGCCGCCAAATAGCGTGTACACACGGGCCCGGCGATGACCCGCGTCAAATCCAGCACCCGTAATCCCTCGGCGGGAAGAGTTCCTGGGGGCCATGACCGGGGAGCCGCCCCGCCCACGTTCGCTCGGTCCACCAAGGGTTCGGCGGCCACGGCCATGCCTTGGGGATGGATAGACCACTCGTCGGGCGACCGCATCGCGGTGGCGATGCCCCCGGCCTTCCACACGGCCGCTTCCAACGCCTCGGCGGACCATCGCTGCATGGCCTTTCCGACGGCCGCCTCCGACTCCGCCGCTATATCTAATACCCGGAGCAGGGCCCGCCGATGCCACGGGTAATTGGCATGCGTGCGCACCCATCCATCCGCCACCTCCCAAAAGCGGGAGAGGGGCGCAAAATCCAATCCCAGGGGGCGCCCGTTCCACCGAAACACCGACCCACTATGCATCGCGGCCGCGACGTGCCGTTGGCTGACTAACACCGTGGGGAGAGCCTTTCCTCGTGCTTCATCGAGGGCTACCCCAGCTAACAATGCGGTTGCAATCGTGGCCGTGGCGGCGGCTTCCACAGGATGGCGCCCCACTAAGTGGCCGCGCTCCCCCTCTAATGTCAACATAGAGAGCGGGGCGCTTTGTGGGATTTGGCCGGACACGGCGCTCCAGAGGTCCGCCATCACGTTGTACCATTCTCGGTTTGTCATGAATATTCACCCGCTTCCCGACGCATGGGGTCTGTATTCACTCTCGCAGGCGTTCATTGGAATCTAACGCTCGGCTTTATATGTCAGCATCGTGAAGAACTGCCCAAAGCCCTCATCGGCAATCGCTCGGGCTAAGGCGCGCGCATTGGGCCGCTGACCCGCGGCGCTTTGCCGGTTCCATTCGGCCAGCGCCCAGTTCCACACAAACCGCGCGGTGCCAGCGGCTTGCTTAAAGGACCGGATCTGATCCGGCGTCGGATCCAAACGAATCTTGTGGGCTAACGTCGGCATGGATGGCCTCCTTTAAGCTTTTGCGATAGTTCCGCAAACCGGACAACCGGGCGGAAAAGACATGCGTAATGGTGAGTAAGTCTTGGACCAACTCTGGCTCGGGTGACAAATGCTCTTGGTTGAGGACTAGAATCTCGCACCCATGGTGCTGACAAAATCGCTCGAACCACTCATAACCAAATCGCGTCAGTCGGTCTTGATCGGCCAGGATCAATGTGCTGATTTCGCCGGCCTCCACGGCATCCATCAAGGCCAAAGGCCGCTGGTGTCGGAAAGCCAAGATTTGATCTTCAGTGTAATAGCGCCGTCCGGTGTCGGTCCGCCCGGCAGGCTTGAGTCGCCCTTCACGATCCCACCGTTGGACCGTC
>JAKBXD010000213.1 GCA_021840785.1 Pseudomonadota bacterium | reverse complement strand
CTCACGGCGAGATCAGCGCCCGAATACGGTCAACGGCGGCGCCCGGCGACGGCGGGGCGGGGTGCAGGCCGATCGCCTGTAGCGTCCGCGTGAGCGTGTTTTGCCAGGCCAAGAAGACGCGGGTGGAGTGCTCGCTCAGGCCGCCTTCGATCTCGGCGCGGCGGTCGAGGTGATTGAGGTGGTGCATCAGCACGGTCGCGCGATCCACCAGCGTCAGTTGCACGGTGTTCGGCTGACCGCCCAGGTGATCGATCAAGCCCTGGCGAAATTCCCGCAGCCGCCGCCCTTCGGCCGTCCGCGCAGTCGGCAACACCAGCAACGCGGCCCGCTGCGCCCGCCAAGACCGAGGTTTCGCGGCCTTGGCAATAAAAGAAACCCCGATTTTTTCAGAAAACTCTTCGACCCGCTGACTGAGATTGTTCGATACGATGCACATCTCGATCCCATGTTGCCGTACTTCTCTTAACCAAAGGGTCAAACTCTTCGGCACTTCGGGGCGGTTCCAACCCACTAGCGTGTTGTCCAAATCCATAATCAGTCCTTGATATCCGTCATCTTTAAGATCATCCAAGTCTAGGTCAAAGACCGAAGAGATCGATAGTCGTGGCTGGAGTAATCGAATCATGGGCCACCCCCTCACAACAGTTTAACTTATTATACCAACTCGTCGTCAACTAATTCGCGGGGTCACAGGTGAAGAAATCCGGTGACTCGAGTGGGGCGACCACAATGTTGGGCAAGCTGGCGTCGCACCGGTTTTCGCCATCGCGCCGTGGGGGTTTCGGAGAATTTACGGCTATGTGCAAAATGTGGTTGGATTTCCTCGTGTCTTGGCTCAATCTTCCGGTCACAGTACGACCGGCCCAGGGTTGGACCATGCAACTCGCATTGACGGCATGCTACCCGGCCGCTGATTGGGATCCGCCGACGACGGGCACCACAAACCATGGTCAAGCGCAGACGCTACTGCGCCAACGCCTCTGTAAGCGCAACCCAACAAAATCAATGAAAGCTGCCACCTTTATGGTACGGGACTAGGGTTAAATTGATGGATCACTTTAGCGGTCGAACCCACTTGCGACGGAGGCCCTTTGAATCTGCCTGACGGAGAACGGCATAATTTTGCTAGATACCCGAAGAACCGTGTAAAAATCATTGATGACTGTGGCTACTCGAGCATATTTATGGATGATATCCGCCGCTGCCGACCCCCGTCTTCTATCGGGTCGTACCCGTTAGCACAACGACCGAATAGGGGAATCGCCGCATCCGTTTGCTTCGCACGAAGTCCCGGACCCGTGGACTCGCCATCGGGTTTTCGCGACCTTCGTCCATCGCCGTCTCCATGGCTTGCAGGAATCTACTGCCCAGCCCGCGTGGTTGGTTTTCGTAATACAACGCCGCATCATACAGCTCAATTTCGCGTCTGTGGGGCGGCGGGTGCAAGACTTTCGGGCCAGTGGTCTGCGCGCACCCCGATGGTGTACCAAACACGGATACAAAGTGAAGTAGTGGAACCCACGAAAACGGAACGGGAGGAGGCAACCCCTTCCGATTCCTCTTCAAGCATGCGGTCCGACCCCGGATGCTTTGGATCATGCGTCAGCACTGCGGTTCGTCCGGTTGACATTTCTTACGAGTAGGTTACACTGAAGTTAGAAATACTGAGTAAATTACTCAGAAATGAACCGTAAGGAGCGACACACCATGTCGACACCCGTTTTAGAAATAAAGGACTTGCATGTCGAAATTGAGGGTAAGCCCATCTTAAAGGGATTAACCCTCACCGTAAAAGGCGGCGAAGTTCACGCCATCATGGGACCCAATGGCACCGGAAAAACTTCATTGGCTCAAACATTGATGGGTCACCCCCACTATACCGTTACCTCGGGCACGGTCACCCTGGATGGACAAGATATTTTATCGATGCGCACCGATCAACGGGCCCGTGCTGGTCTGTTTCTAGCCATGCAGTATCCCAGTGAGATTTCCGGGGTCACCACCGCTAATTTCTTACGGACCGCCATTAATTCTTTACGGGGAGAAGGCAAACAAATCCCCCTAAAGGAATTTCGGGACCGCCTCGATGCGACCATGCAATACCTGGAAATGGATCCCAAATTTGCTAACCGGTATTTAAACGAAGGCTTTTCCGGAGGCGAAAAAAAACGCAATGAGATCCTCCAGATGTTGATGTTGAAACCTCGCATCGCGGTATTGGATGAGATCGATTCGGGGCTTGACATCGATGCCATTAAGGTGGTCGCCAAAGGCGTGCAATCTCTTAACGGTCCCGATTTTGGCGCGCTGGTCATTACCCACTATCAGCGCATCTTGTCGTATCTGAAACCGGATTTTGTCCACATTATGATGGATGGACGTGTCGTCAAATCGGGAGATTCCCAACTAGCAGAAGAACTCGAGACCAAGGGCTATGAATGGGTTCGCGCCGAATTTTCGACCCCACTATAGCCACGGGAAGGAGGTTAAGTCATGGACACCGTAGCAGCACCCCACAACACATTAGAGCCACTGGAGCAGTTTCTTTTGGAACACTACGGCCAAGAGCCCGAATGGCTACTGGCACGGCGGCGTCATTATGGATCCCTGTATCTTGATATGGCATTACCCGTGCGTCAAAGGACACCGCTTAAAAATCGCAAGCTTGACCGGATCCCGGTTTTAGTGCCCCAACCCGTCGCGGTACTGCCCCCAGCGCTGCAGTCCCAGCAGTCTTTATTTAATGTAGTGACGGTGAACGGGCGCTCTATAAAGGCCATGATGCCACAAACCGCCCAGGCCGACGGCGTGCTGGTGTTATCCCTGAAAGACGCATTGATTAAAATCCCGGGACTACTCGAAGAGTCTTTGGGCTCCGTCGTCGACGGGGCCACCGACAAGTTTCAAGCGCTCAATGCAGCACTTTGGCAAGACGGCCTGTTCTTATATGTGCCCCCACGGGTAACTCTCACCGAACCGATTACGATTAGTCACTATGGCACCGCCGGGGCTACAGCCATTCTACCCCGCACCCTATTGGTCTTAGACCACGAAAGTCGCGCGACTGTCATTGAGCAGTACATCTCAGAGTCCGGCACGGCAAAATGCCTGTGGTCCTGCACCACCGAAGTGATCTTACATGATGCTGCTACCTTACAATATGGATCCATCCAGCAGCTCGCGACATCGGCCGAAGTTTTTGTGCGCCGCGGTGCACGCGTCGGGCGTGATGCACGCATCGATTGGAACATCGGAGAGTTTGGGGCGGGACTAGTGGTGTCCGAACATCAAAGTCTCTTAGATCAGCCTGGTGGCCACGCCCATAGCACCACCGTATTTTTTGGCACCCGGTCTCAACATCAAGACTATACCGCGATGGCACGCCACGTTGGTACGCACACCACCAGTAACATGGTGGCACGAGGTGTCATGAAGGACTCCGCCCGCAGTGTTTTTACGGGCATCACCGATATCAAGAAAGGCGCCACGGGATCTGACGGGCGGCAGAAAGAAAAGATTCTGATGCTCTCTGACACCTCCCGTGCCGATGCGATTCCGTCACTTTTGATTGAGGAAAACGACGTGTTTGCCGCCCACGCGGCGAGTGCCGGCCCGGTGGACCCCCATGCCATCTTTTACCTCATGGGGCGCGGTCTGTCCGAGATGGAAGCGACCCGGCTCATTGTGCACGGCTTTTTAGCGCCAGTCATCGACACGATCCCAGTGGGAGCGCTGCGTGAAGCCGTGTGGGCAGAGGTGGAAAGGAAGATCTTAGAATG
>JAKBXD010000212.1 GCA_021840785.1 Pseudomonadota bacterium | reverse complement strand
TAGTCGTTGCTTTCTTTGCACCGCGAAAAGGCCAGGATCCGCCATCCGTCATCGCCAACGTGTTTTGTTCGAGCGCTTGCGCCAACGAATAGGATTCATATGCTTGTGCGTCGGTAATGCTCAGGGTCGCCCCAGGCGCAACGGATTGCCCCAGATCACTCAGCTGTACCGTACTGGACGTTACATTCTGATACGAGGCCATCCCGTTACCCCCTTACTAGCCGGCGTACATCGGTCCCAGCACGTTCAACATCGACGTCGAAGGCACACCCAGCGCGTTCAGCGCCGAAGCACCCACGTTCTTCAAAATGACCGCCTTGGTGGGCTGGGTCAGCACAGGCGTGCCGTACAGCACCAATGCAAAGCGATACATCAGGTTGATAGGTGCCAAGTCCAGCTTCATCATCGGACCCAGCTGCTTGAATTCCAGCACGCCCGGACTCATGTCCAGCAGGAATACGCTGCCGGTACCCGGAATGTCCTGGTTTGCATCCACAAACACAAACGTCGAAGACGAGCCCCCCGGATCCTTCACCGACGTCATATACTGCGCGTCCGAGCCGTTCGCCTGCGTCCCACGATAAATCTTGTAGAACGACGCCAAAGGCTGCGTCAAAATCCGCGAGATAGTCAAAGACACGAACTGGCCATTAGCCACCGTCACCGCGTTCGATGCGGCGGACGCCATGGATTCACCGTAGCTGTTATTCGCCGAATAGAAGTAGTAAAACGTTCCGCCGGGCGTCACCGAGTCAAACTCGGACGTCGTCACAGACGTGTTCACCGCTCCGGTTGGCAAGGTGCTAACCGCCGCGGCCACGATCGGTGTACCGGGCGTCGCCGGCACTCCACCAGGCTGCACCAAGGGGTTGGTCGGCAGTTTACCGTTGTTCGGTGGAACCAAGAACACGTCATCCTGGAATTCCACATCACCGAACTGGGACTGCCACGCGCTGAACGGATTACCCGTCTGGCCCTTCCAATCCCCACTAAACGTCCGCTGAAACGGAATCCAGTTCCGCGTAAAGTCCGCCAACACGCCAGGCGCCATATACATCTTGGACTTCTGAACCCGTCCAAAGTGGCTCCGCAGGATGTTGGCCGAAATTTCGATGTCGTCTGGGGTTAGGCCCTGTCCTCGCTTGTCAAGGATCTGGGTGTCATCGCCCCACAACTCCACCTGCTTCTTGATACCATCAAACGAAAACTGACTGAGCGAACTGTCCGCAAAGAACAGGGCGTTTTCCAGCTTCCCCAAGATGTTCATCGTCGCGTCCGTGGCGTACCGCGTCACGATATCGCCCACGGCCGACTGAATCAGAATAGACGGGTGCGAAATTTCACGCACCTCAACCATAAATTTAATCGTCGCAAACATCCGCTCGTACAGCGAGTCATTCGCGGGCTGCAAGGCACCTTCGCCTGCAAACAACCCCGACCGACCACCATACGCTCGCAGAATGTTGTACTCTTCAACTACGTTATAAGCCGGCACTTTCTGAATCTTCGGCCAAAGGCGCAGGTCCGACATGGTAAACGTAATATTCCGTAGCATTTGTTCTAGCGACTGTACGCGAACAGGCGAGCCGTCACCTGGAGTTCCCACACCATTCAAACCAGTCGTCATCAACGCTTTGTTCAATGACTGCAACTGATTCTGGGCTTCAGGTCCAAAAGACGACAGATACCCGGGCGCGTAAGCATCCATACTTACAAAATTCGCCGACACCCTTATTCCCCCCGACTCAAACGGTTAGTTTAGCGCGCTTGCTTCAGCACGGACCGCGCATACGGCGACAGGCGGTCGGGATAGCCCAACTCAATCTGCGCCATGTCTTCTACCAGCTTCTGTGCTTCCGGCGAATCTGGATTCAACGATTCCAGCGCCTTCGACAAGACCGCCATGTCCTGGCTCAAGTCACGCACCGGGGCTTCCCGCCGCGGACGCTCCGCCGTCTTCACACGCGATTTGCGCGAAGGAGCCGCCATAAACGCGCTCAAATCTTCCCGCAGCTCGTACATCTCATCTGCCAGCTCATCGTTGGCTGCGTAGACCTGCTTTACCGCCGACACCACCGCCGGAAGTGCCTTGCTCAGGGCTTCCATCGTGCGCAGCGACTTGTTCGACACTTCAAACATATCCGCCATCGTCAGCGACTTCCGCACGGTTCGTCCCTTACTAGCAGCCCGATCGCGCCGCGCCTTCTCCAACGACTTCTCCCAGGCATCCGCCTTGTGGATCAAGCACTTCATGCAGCGGCACTTCTGGCGATGCCGCGCCTTTCGCGCCTTCTCTTCGCCCGGCTCTTCATGCGTGTCCTTTTCAAATTCCTCTTCCTGCTCGTCTGTGGGCTCGTCTTGCGCCTTGTGCCGCCGCGCCTTTAGCGTGTCGCGGCCTTTCCGCACGCGCCGTCCTTTGCGCTCTTCATCCTCATCTTCATCCGGCTCATCCTCATCTTCATCCTCGTCACGCGCCTTATGCCGTCGGGCTTTGCGGTCATCCTCTTCCTCGTCCTCATCTTCGTCCTCGTCGTCATCAAATGCTTTAGCCTCTTCCTCGTCCTCATCCTCGTCGTCAAAGGCTTTCTGCTCTTCGTCCTCGTCTTCGTCCTCGTCGTCATCCATGCGCCGACCTTTGTGCCGCGTGTGGGGCGATTCGCCTTCGTCCTGCTCCTCTTCCCACGCATCCACTGCCGCGTCGCCGTTAAAATCGCCCTTGCCTTCGTACATGTCGTTGCCAAGCCGCTCTGCGCGCTCCGCGTCGCCACGATTCTGGCGGTTCGCCACTTCGTAGTCCTGGTCAAACGGCGTCTGGACCGAAAATCCATTGTTGTGTTTGCGCTCGGATCCACTTTCCCGTGGACGCCAACCCGCATACATTCCCTCGATCTCATCCACCAGGTTGAGCGCTCGATCTAGGCGCTCCAAAACCTCACGCCGACTCTTGTTCCGAGTAGTCATGCATTACCATCCTCCCAGTCGCTCACGACTGGCATCGTCTAATCATTATTTCCTGGCGTCACAGCAAATTGGCTTGTCCCGCATTCAAAAGGGCACTCCCTCGCAGCATGCCTAACACCTCAGCCACATCGCGATACACTAAATGTTCGCAATGCACAAAATGCTCTCGCGCTTGATCCAGCCCATCAAAATATCCATCCCACGTTAAATGCGGACACTCTGGATGTAAATGTTTCCAGGATCGCAAATGCCATGACAGCCGGTGTAATACCCCTTCCAAATCCTGCACCCGAATACTGGCACCCGACGTCGATAGCGTCGTCAGCGCCTTCTCGCGCCGCTCGACTAACGGTTCTAACAACCGCCACTCCCCACTCGTCAATTCCCAATCGGCCACAACAGCCGTTAAACTTTTCCACCCTCGCTCATACTCTTCCAGCGCCCCCATAATGCGATCTTCTCGCAAGGCGCGCCCCTTCACTATTTCGGTATAAGCCGCCGGATTCACCGGACGAGGCGTCACCGCCACCGATAGGGGAATAAAGCGTCGGATGCGGGCCGGGTTATTCGGATCCCGTGCCGCAAGCCCTGAGATGCTTAATCCATATCGCCGGGGCCAACCCCATTCCGCAAAGCTTTCCATATTACGTCGCAACGCCCGCCCCAGCTCATTTTTATAGATCTTCAAGCGGACCCATAACCCTTCGGGGGTAATCTTAGCGGCAAGCGGTTCGCCGATAATTAACTGCTTGTTGTCCGAAGCCGATAACTCATAGCCGTGGTCGTAATCCACCCACGGATGGTCAATATTATGCTTCGTCACATCACCA
>JAKBXD010000016.1:987-19266 GCA_021840785.1 Pseudomonadota bacterium | reverse complement strand
CTCATTCAAGAAAAGCGGCAGGACGAGCCCGCAGGCTATCCCGCTGGAAAGACACTGACTTTATGATACCGCTGGGAGCGGCACGCCCAGGCGGCGCGCGACTTCTATATACGCTTCCACCACCCCGCCCAGATTGCGACGAAAGCGATCTTTATCCATTTTTTCCAGACTCCGGGCGTCCCAGAGTCGGCAGCCATCGGGGCTGAATTCATCGCCGAGATAAAGCTCCCCGTCAAAACGCCCGAACTCCAGCTTAAAGTCCACCAGAATCAGATTCGCTTTTGCAAATAGTGCGGACAGCAATATATTGACCCGCATGGTCCAGCGGCGCATCGCTTCCACTTCTTCTGTCGTTGCCCAGCCGAAAGTGCGAATATGGGAGGTGTTAATCATCGGATCATGCAGCGCATCGTTCTTCAGGAAAAATTCCAGCGTCGGCGGCTCCAGAATCCGGCCCTCCTCGATACCCAGGCGCTTGGACAAGGATCCCGCCGCCCGATTCCGTACCACACACTCCACCGGGATCATCTCCAGACGGCGCACCAGGCTTTCTCGCGCATTGAGGCGGCGGATAAAATGGGTCGGCACACCCTCACCCTGCAAATACTCCATGATGAAGGTATTGAACGCATTGTTTATCTCGCCTTTATGAGCAAGCTGCTCGACCTTTTCGCCGTCAAAGGCCGAAGTGTCGTCCTTGAAATGCAGAACCAGTTCATCGGGTGATTCGCTGGCATAGACGATCTTGGCCTTGCCCTCGTAAAGGGCTGTACGTTCGCTCATCGGGGTTGCCCTTCCGGAAAAACACGGGCGAAAATGGCATCAATGTTGCGGGTGTGATAGGCAAGATCAAACAATTCCGTCAATTCCTGCGCGTTCAGATAAGGCTGAATCTGCGGGTCCGCCGCCAGAAGCGACTTAAAATCCGCATTCGCCTCCCAGACCTGCATCGCGCTGCGCTGCACCACCCGATAGGCATCTTCGCGCAGCATGCCCTTCTCGGTGAGCGCCAGCAGCACTCGCTGCGAGAAAATCAGGCCGTGCATTTTATGCAGGTTTTCCAGCATCCGCTGCGGATAGACCACCAGCCGTTCCAGCAGGCCGCTCGCCCGGTGGAACATGAAATCCATGACAATGCAGGCGTCGGGGCCAATCACCCGCTCCACACTGGAGTGGGAGATATCGCGCTCATGCCAGAGGGCGATGTCCTCCAGCGCCATGCCCGCATAACCGCGCAGCAGACGGGCAAGACCGGTCAGATTCTCGGAGAGGATGGGATTGCGCTTGTGGGGCATGGCGGAACTGCCCTTCTGCCCGGCGCTAAATGGCTCCTCCGCCTCCAACACCTCGGTGCGCTGCAAATGGCGAATTTCCACGGCAATCTTTTCAATAGATCCGGCAATCACCGCCAAGGCACCAAAAAATTCGGCATGACGATCCCGGGAAATGACTTGCGTACTGGCCAGTTCCGGGGTCAGCCCCAGCTCCGCACAGACCGCGTCTTCGACACTAGGATCGATGTTGGCGAAAGTGCCCACAGCCCCCGACAACATGCCCGCCGACACCGCGGCGATGGCACTGACCAGACGTTGCCGATTGCGCTGCGCCTCGGCACACCAGACCGCCACCTTCAGACCAAAAGTGATGGGCTCCGCGTGAATGCCGTGGGAGCGGCCGATCATCAGCGTATCCTTATGCTTCCAGGCCAACTTCACCAAGGCCCGGTGCAAGCGGTCCATCCCTTCCAGCAGCAGCACCCCGGAACGCTTCAATTGCAGCGCAAACCCCGTATCCACCACATCCGAAGAGGTCAGGCCCAGATGGATGAAGCGGCTGGACGGCCCCACATGCTCGGCCACCGACGTCAGAAAGGCGATGACGTCGTGTTTGACTTCCAGCTCAATTTCCGCAATACGGGTGCTATCAAAAGCCGCTTTCGCCTCGATCTCGGCCAAGGCGTCGGCGGGAATCTGCCCCCGTACCGCCAGCGCCCGGCAAGCTGCCAGCTCCACATCGAGCCAGGCCTGATATTTGGCATCCTGCGTCCATAAGGCACCCATTTCCGGGCGCGTATAGCGCTCGATCATGCCTTGTCTCCATTCTTGGAAGACAGACCCGACTGCAGCTTGTCGAGAATCTCTGCGGACCATGTGGCGGCATCCTTGCCAACGCCCGAAGTCGTCTCCAGTACGCTGCCCTCGTTGTTTTTCATGCGCAACAGCTTCACCCGCACCGAAATGGGTTTCCGCTTTTCCGGGCTGCTCCAGATAGCCTTGATGTTGTCCCAGGTCCGCTGGAAGATGCCGCCGATGAAGCCCTGTTTCCGATCTGCCTGTGCACCACCTTCCTGCACTTGAACATCCCATACCCCCATGCCCGCACTTTGCACGGGATAACCCAGATTCTGCAAAACCATTTGTACCGCCGGCTGTGCCTTGGCGGGAACCACATTCAACACCAGATAAGGGCCACGATCATCCTGGTAACGGGTAACCTTAATGTCCGGCATTTCCGCGAGGAGTGATTCCTGGCTCAGGCGCTTTCGCAGCGCTTCCATAATCTGCCGGTTGTGCCTGGCATCGGCGGGTACTTTCGTCCATTTCACACTGCCACCTGTAGGGTTATTCCAAACGCGATCCTGCTGTATCGTCAAGATTTCGGATCCATTTTCGCCCGCATTCAGATGAAAGGTGTATCTCTCCCGATGGGTAGGTGCCACGGTGTTCCCCAGTACAAAGGCCAGACCGCTGCGGAAATCCCGCCAGTTGGTGACCAGCTCGTCCTGTTGCGGAGAGAATTTCGCCACCGTAGTCTCATCTGCTGCCAGTGTCGCTTTCAAGGCAGCCCAAATCTGGGCCGGCTTCGCGCTTGTGCTCAAACGCAAATCCGCACCGGCACCCAGAATTTGCGCGCTCACACCCGGCAGCATGTTTTCTTCGACTGGCTGCTGCCCGGCCGCCGTGTGGGGCTGAAACAGCCCGTAACCACCGGAGGCGCTATCCTTCGACAGCTCGCTGGAAGTTACCGCCCCCCCCGGTATGGTAACTCCCGGTTGCGGCGCCTGCGCCAGCAGATCCGGTGGAATCTTCAGGGGTTCCATCACCTTGGAATCCTGGTATTTCGGGCCACTGTTAGACTTGAAGAAGGGGATGTAGGAACATCCCCCCAAACCCAGACTGGCAACCACGGCAAGAGCTACGTAACGGCGCATGCAAGACTCCACTAAACGCGACCAGGCGCGAGAATAATTAGACACACTGCGCCCGACGCAAACTTTCGCGCAGACGCTCATGATGAACAGACGAAAAAGGGGTCAGGGGCAGACGCAGAGCCGCTCCCATGCGGCCCATCTCGTGCAGGGCCCATTTGACCGGGATGGGGTTGGACTCCAGAAAGAGATCCCGGTGTAACCCCACCAGTTGCGCGTTGACCGCACGGGCACCAATAAAGTCACCGGCCAGCGCCAGATCACACATCCGCGCCATCAGCCGGGGCGCCACATTGGCGGTGACCGAGATCACGCCACGTGCACCCAATGCCAGGGCGGCCAGGGCGGCACCATCATCGCCGCTGTACACCTGCACCTGATCCCCACACAAAGCCAGAATTTCAGCAACCCGCTCGACTTTACCGCTCGCTTCTTTGATGCCGATGATATCGGCACGCGGCGCCAGACGCGCTACTGTCTCTGGTAAAATATCCCCAGCGGTGCGGCCAGGGACATTGTAGAGAATCATGGGAAAGTGGCATTGCTCGGCGATCGCCGAATAGTGCTGGAACAGCCCTTCCTGGGTAGGCTTATTGTAATAAGGGGAAACCAGCAGGGCCGCATCAGCTTTGACTTCCATGGCCGCACGGGTGAGCTCTATGGCCTCATAGGTCGCATTGGCTCCGGTCCCGGCGATCACCGGGATGCGCCCTTTGACCTGCTCCACGACGGTCCGAATCACCGCCACATGTTCCCTCATTTCCAGGGTGGCGGATTCTCCCGTGGTACCGACGGCAACCAATGCGTGCGTCCCTTCGGCGATATGCCACTCCACCAGATCGCGGAGCGCAGTGTCATCTACCACGCCGTCCGCCCGCATGGGCGTCACCAAAGCTACCATACTGCCATGAAACATGATCCAGCTCCCGCTTTAACCCATGCCTTTTCTGCTAGGGATGGTACTTGCCCAACGGCGGGCTTGGCAAGGCAAGAATCACCCACACCGCCACGCTACTGGCATAGACAGCTTTCAGCGCATTCAAAATGGGGCGATCAGAGAGAAAAAGTGGTGCTCCCAAGGGGGTTCGAACCCCTGTTACCGACGTGAGAGGCCAGTGTCCTAGACCACTAGACGATGGGAGCAAGCGGGCCGATTATATGCACTTTGGTCAGAAAAGCAAGAATAAGCAGGTGCACAATCAGCCGGCGTACTGCAGAATCGCCCAGAATTGCAGTGCGGTACCCGCGATGACAAAAATGTGCCAGATGGAGTGAAAATATTTCCAGCGATCCAGCAGGAAAAAGAGGACACCCACGGTATAAGCCAGCCCGCCTCCAGCCAGCCACCATAAAAACCAGCCAGGTGCAGAATTATAGAGCGGCACTGCGGCAAGGATCGCCAGCCAGCCCATGACGAGATACAGCCAGAGAGAGACCGATTGAGCACGCGCCCCACCCACGGCCAGCAGGGTAATGCCCAGCGCTGCCAGACCCCACTCCAGTGCCAGCAGAAGCCAGCCCCACGGGTCATGGAGCACCATCAGCGTCACCGGGGTGTAAGTTCCTGCAATAAGAAGATAGATAGCGGAACGGTCCACCAACTGAAAGACCTTTTTGAGTCGCCCCGATGGCAGAATATGATAAATGGTCGAAGCCCCGTACAGCATCACAATGGTGACCACAAATATACTGATACTGGCTACCGCAAGACGGGTACTGTGGAGACCCGCGCCAACCATCCATAGCATGAAAACCAACAGTGCGCCGACTGCGCCAGCGCCATGCAGCAGGCCGTTAATCCATTCCTCGACGCGGGTTTGATCTCGCACCATACCATCTAGATCTTGTTTCATCACCGTTCCGCTCTATATCGCTCAAGCAGTTATAACATAAGCGCCCCAACTCTCGCCATGGTGACTCAAGCTCCCGTAATGGGAACGCGGAGAGGTTCTCCGGGCTGCCCCTCTCCGCGTGGCAGATTATTGGCCAGACGCAAGGCCTCTACACTCAGTCCGTAATGCTGCGCCACATCCGCCAGATTTTCCTTTTTGCTCAACACATGCCGGGTCACCGACCAGGCGCTATCCGCAGGTGGCGCCTTCACAAAATGGGCAACAATGGCATCATGCATGGTGCGCGCGAGTAGCCGACGGAAATCCGGATCGCGCAAGCGTTGTTCCTCTTCAGGATTAGAAATAAAAGCGGTCTCCACCAGCATGGAAGGCACATTCGGGGCACGCAGCACCACAAAATTGGCGTGTTGCACGGTGGCATTGTGCAAATCCTCCACTGCGGCCAGTCCACGAATCATGACATCCGCTGCGGCTACCGCCGAATTCATCGCCGCCGTCTGGGTCATATTGATAAGCACTGCATTGAGCATGGGATCATGAACACCCGACTGGATGTCGCCAAGAAGAGGATCGACGGCGTTCTGCGTTTTGGCCAGCCAGCGTGCCGCCGCATTACTCGCTCCTGTTTCTGATAACGTCCATACCGTCGAGCCACGCACCGCACGTTCCGGAAAGGCATCGGCATGGATAGAGACGAAGAGATCGGCACGCTGAGCAAAACCTAAATGCATGCGCGCCATGAGCGGCACATAGCGATCCGTATTACGGGTCATGACCAGACGCATTCCGGGGGTGCTGCGGATCAGTCGGGCCAGCGACAAACCGACATCCAACACCACATCTTTTTCACGGGTCCCTTTGGCGCCGATGGCGCCCGAATCATGGCCACCATGACCGGGATCGAGACAGACCACAATGGGCCGGCCGGCTCTGCCCACGGGATGCGCACGAGGGGATTTCACCGCAGTTCCAGCGACAGGCATCAAGTCCAGCACCAGGCGGTATGACGCACCCCTACCAGGGCCCAAAGAGAAACTACGCCAGCGCACCGCTTCTCGTAAAGGCAAACGCAGCACCAACCCGGTGGCGCTTTTATTCATCTCCGCACCGCCTTGCAGGGGACCCAGCGTCGGCACTGCGGGACGACCAAGCCCGTGTTCTATCCCCGGCAATTCAATATGCAGCACTTCACCCACGCTGCGAATCACCGGCGCAGCGGTCAAACGCTGATTCAGATCAAATACCAAACGCACGCCCTGTTGGTGGCTGCCTACCCGCAGCGCGCAGAGTCGCCCGGCGGCGGCCACATTCCAGCCATACAGCAAGACTCCACCCAGCGCCGCTTGTCGCAGGAACTGCCGCCGCGTGGAGCTCTCACTGAATTTCCTGACCACCGCCCCCCCTACTATCTACTTAATTTAGGAATATTGGGGCACCCGACAACAATCTCAGACACCCTGCCCCGCCAGCCAGCGCTGAAGTTCTGCCGCACCCATAGCGCCACTAACCCGTGCCAGTTCTTTCCCTGCCTTAAAAAGCACCATGGTGGGAATGGAACGAATCTGAAAGCGGCCACCAATTTGCTGTTCATCTTCAGTATTCACCTTGGCGAAGAGCACGCGCCCACGCATCGCCCGACTGCTCTGTTCAAACTGCGGCGCCATCGTTCGGCAAGGCCCGCACCAGGGGGCCCAGAAATCGACCAGCACCGGTAATTCGTTTTTCTGAACATATTCGGAAAAACGACTACCGCTGAGATTAACGGGGTGATCTGGAAAAATCAGTGCGTGGCATTTGCCACACCTGGGGTTTTCCCCAAGACGCTCTTTGGGCACCCGATTGACGGCGCCGCAGGCAGGACAAAGCAATATAACGGATGTCATATTTTCCCCCGATTTTACATTGAACCGTACTATCTACGCTCCCAGCCCTCTTCCTGCAGCAAGGAGTCCAGGACCCCGCGGCGATCCAGGGCGGCGATGTCATCATAACCACCCACATGCTGACCGTTGATAAATATCTGCGGGACGGTATGCCGCCCGTGGGCGAGCTTTTGCATGGTCTGGCGTTGCGCAGGATCCCGGTCCACCCGAATAATCTCGGGGGTGACGCCTTTACTGCGCAAAAGCGCTTCGGCCCTGTGACAATAAGGGCAAACGCCAGTCGCGTACATCCGCACCGCCGCCCCCTTCATAATCACTTCTCTACTGGCAATCCGGCACTCTGCCAGGCGCTGATTCCACCTTTCAGGCTATAAATTTTGTCAAAACCAGCCTTTTTCAGGCTGGCTGCGGCACGCGCCGAACGCATACCACTCGCACACTGGCAGATAACGTGATGGCCGCGGTGCTTCTCCAGGTCTTGCATATACTTGGGCAAATCACCCAGCGGAATGTGCCGGGCACCGGGCAGATGTCCCCGCGACCACTCATTCTGCTCGCGCACATCAATGATTACGGCATCTTCATGGTTGATTAACTGCACCGCAGCGACCGGATCCACTTCCTGAATACCCGCCACCTTCCGTGTCAACGGTCCCTTGAAAATCATGACGATCAGCGCCACAGCACCAATCAACAACGGCCATTGGGACTCTATAAAGAAAAGAATTTTATGTTCCATGGCTTAGCGTCCGCAGCCTCCGGAACCCGGCACTCCAAGCTTCAGCAGGATGCGATCCAGCGGGCAAATGGAGGTGAAGCCGCTTTGCAGCAGGTTGAAACCCACAAAAAGGGTAAATGCCAAGAACCACTCACTCACAAATATCGGGCTGACCGGAGCGCCCAACATCACACTTGCCAGCACAAAAAAGCCGGCAATCACGCGTACCCAACGTTCAGTATTCATCTGCAATCAAACTCCTTGGTGTCTGTTTTTCCAAGCGCCGTTCCCAGAGGAAATAGAGCAATGGAATCACGATCAATGTCAGCAGTGTGGAGGCGAAAGTGCCAAAAATCAAGGAAACAGCCAACCCGCCAAAAACCGGATCGGTTACCATGATGGCAGAGCCAAACATGATGGCCAATGCGGTCAGCAAAATGGGACGGAAACGCACCGCACCGGCCTGCAACACCGCCTCTTCCAGTGGGTAGCCTTGGCGCCGGTAATCAATAATGAAGTCAATCAGTAACAGGGAATTGCGCACCACGACGACCGCCAGGGCAATAACCCCGATCATGGAAGTGGCGTTAAACGGCGTATTCAACAGCCAGTGCCCAGGAAAAACCCCGATCAACGTCATGGGGATAGCGCCCATGACGATCACCGGCATCACGAAAGACTGGTAATAGGCCACCAGCATCAGATAGATAAATACCAGAGCAATAATAAAAGCAGCGCCGAGATCGCGGAATACATCGAGGGTCAGGCGCATATCACCGCCCCAAAGAATCTGGTAATGGGTGACATCATCAGGCTGCGCTGGCGAAAAGCCCAGATTACCCGTGCTGAGAGGCACACCGTCGATGGTTTTGCCATCCAGCCAGTGATTCAGCGACAACACCGCATATACCGGGCTGGAGCCCATGAGATCTCCAGTCACATACACCACGGGATGTTGATCACGATCGTAAATCGGCTTGGCCAGCGTCGTCCGCTCGATCTGCACGATACTCGCCAGGGGCACCTGCTGTCCGCTCCGGCTCTGCACCTGCAAATCGAGGATCTGTTGGCGCCAGGCACGATCCGCTGGAGGCACGCGAAGCATGATATCCACCGGCTCGCGGGCATTTTTCACATGCAGGGCAGCCAGCCTGGTACCTGCCACATAGTCATGCACCAGAGCAGCCACCTGCGCCGGCGCGACACCGGCGAGCATCGCCTTCTGCTGATCCACATGCAGCAGATACTCAGGCACTGTAGCCGTCACCGAGTCATCCACATTGACCATGTCATAGTCTTTGCGGAAATCCTGTTCGACCGTGCCCGCCACCTGACGCAGTTTGTTATAGTCCGGCCCGTAGATCTCGGCCACCACCTGAGCCCGTACCGGCGGCCCCGGCGGCACCTCGAACATCTTGATGACACTACCCGGGAAACGTTCCCGGACCGATCGCAGTGCCTTATAGACTTCCACGGAAACGGTGTGGGACATGGGCCGCTCATCCCGCGGCACCAGGTTGACCTGAATCTGCGCGTAATTGCTGCCTTGGCGCATCAGGTCACCACGCACCAGACCCGCGAAATCCACCGGCGCCGAACGCCCCAGATAGGTCTGGAAGTTTTCGATATAGCGATTCTGACTGAGCACATTGCTCACCGCTTCGGTAATCCGCCCGGTTTCATCCAGGGCGGTCCCTGCAGGGGTGTCCACCTGAATCATGAAGTCGCTGACATTGCCTTCTGGAAGCATCTTCAGATTGACGCCAAGCGCACTGAGGGGTCCATTCATACCTTGGGGGCGGATGAACTGCCACATCGGCATCAGCATCGCCAGCAGGAGCAGCACCATAACCACGATGAAAAAGAGGTTGCGCCGCCCCGGGAATTTCAGCAGCGGCTTGAACACCCGGAGGTATCCCCGCTGCAGGGCATCCGGCCGCGCCGCATGCACGCCGCCCTCACTGTCCGCCTGCCTGCCCGCTTTGCCGCCCAGGAAACGGTAAGCCCCCCACGGCACCACCGTATAAGCGAGCAGCACCGATGCCACCATCGCAATAGGCACAAAAATGGGGATGGGCAACATGAAGGGTCCCATCATTCCCGTCACGAAAGCCATGGGCACAAAGGCGAGGATGACCGCCAACGTCGCGATATTCGTCGGATTGCCAATCTCATTGCTGGCATTGATGATACAGCGGGCAAAACCATCCTTACCGCAGTCATGCAGGTGGCGATGGATGTTTTCAATGACGACAATACCCCCGTCCACCAGTAGCCCCAGCGAGAGAATCAGGGCAAAAAGAGTAATCCGGTTGATCGTCTGCCCAAGCAGCCAGCCCGTGCCCAGCACGATGCCCAGAGTCAGCGGCACTGTCAGAATCACGATGCCCGCTTCCCGCCATCCGAGGAAAATCATCAGGATGATGGCGACCACTCCGACAGCGATGCCCAGATGCTCGAAGAGGGTGCTGACGGCGTCATCGGCGCGCGCGCCATAATCACGGGTGATGGAAACATGCACTCCCTGCGGTAATGCCTCCCGTTCCAGGCGCCCCAGCTTTGCCTTGATCGCATCCCCCACGGTCACCGCATTGGCCCCCGGACGCTTGGCGAGGGTGATGGTGACTGCCGGCATGATGCTACCCGCGGGTACGCCGATCCGGTTGGCACGCCCGGCGGTATCACTGGTCACGGTATTGTTTTCTGCGGCGCCTGCTACGACTCGTGCCACCTCTTTCAGCAATATCGGTTGTCCGTCATGATCGCCGATAATGAGATCGCCAACCCCCCGTGCCGAGCCCAGCGCCCCATTGATGCGCAGCGGAATTTCTTGGTTGTTATGCACCAGATTGCCGCCGGGGAGAATGACATTACTCCCCTTCAGCGCCTGCTCAATATTTTTCAGACTCAGGCCGACACTGGAGAGCTTCGCCGGATTTAGCCAGACATTGATAGCCAGAGGACTCCCGCCGATCACCTCGGCGTTCGCCACGTCCGGCACACTCTGCAACTGGTCCATGAAGCGCACGCCAACCTGACGCAACTCCAAAGGCGTCAACTGACTGGAGCTCAGGGTCACCGACATCATCGGGACGTCATTGACGCCTATGGATTTCACCAACGGCTGCGCCGTACCGGGAGGCATTTTGTCCATATTCCGGCTAAGTTGGTTGTAGACTTCGAGCAGGCTCTTCTCTTCGTTGGCACCGACCTGAAACTCGACGGTGACCACGCCCATATCGTTGACGGCATAGCCAAAAGTGTGATGGACGCCAGGCAGGGATGCCATCAGGGCTTCCAACGGACGTATCACCAGATGGTGAATCTCCTCGCTGTCAGAGCCGGGGCGCATGATGAAAATTTCGGCGGCGGGTACCACGATCTCAGGATTATACAGGCGCGGCGTGAAGAGCATGGCCAAAGCCCCGAACAGGGCGATGGCCACCATGATCAGCACAGTGATCTTGGATTGGTAAAAAGACTGGGCAAGCCGCCCCGCCAAGTTGTGCCGCTGCCCTGGTTCAGCCATGAGTGATTCCGACTGGCTCAATATGGTCGCCATTATTCACCGCGGCGAGGTTACCCACGACTACCGTCTCACCCGTACTCAGACCGGAAAGAATTTCCATGCCCTCCGGCGTACGTTGCCCCGGCCGCACCATGCGATAGCGCGCGATGCCTCGCGCATCCACGACGAAAACACCGGGAATACCGGCCCGATCCAGCAAGGCGGCCACTGGCACCACCATCGCTTGGCGCCGGGTGACCGGCACTTCCACGCGCACGTAATCACCGGCCTGCAGTGTACTGTCTGCGGGCAAGCCGAGCTTGACCATGTGCGTATGGGTCATCGCGTCTGCGGCTCCGACCAGATCCAGAACGGTTGCGGAAATGCTTTTCCCGTCGGCGATGACAGCGATTTTCTGGCCGATGTGGAGACTGCGGTACAAGGTCCCGCCAACACTACACTGGACTTCCAATCGGGAGGTATCCGCCAAGGCCAGAATGGGCTGGCCAGGCGATGCAAGATCCCCATTCTGCATGAACTTGCGCGTGATAATCCCGGAGAAAGGCGCCCTTACCCGGGCATAACGCAGTTGCGACTGCGCCGTGCTGACACCCCCCCGCGCCGCAGCGACACGGGCCTGAGCCATGGCATAGGTGGATTTCACCTGATCCCACTGCTTCTCGGGAATGGCCTGCTGCGCATATAAGGCCTTGAATCGATAATAATTGGAGCGGGCGTCCGTAAGCGCGGATTCGGCTTCGGCCAAACCGGCCTGGGCCTGCTGCACCTGTCCCAGCACATTCGTTGGATCAACCTCAAAGAGCAGTTGTCCCGCCTTTACGGCCTGTCCATCACGCACGCTCATGGCGCGGATATAACCACTCAGACGGGAACTGAGTTGCACCTGCTGATGGGCAGTGACCGTACCCGGAACGTGGGCAAAGGCGGCCATGCTCCGGCTCCCCATCTGCACGACCGGCGCCGCGACTTTACGCTGCACTTGTGGCGCATCAGGAGGCGATTTGCTGCAGGCCGCAAGGCTTGTCGCAGAGCATGCCAGGGCAGCGATGAACGCGGTTCGCTTCCATGTGTTCATTGGGGGGCTCCTTCTGCGGCGGGCATATTACTCACACTGACGATTTCTTGGGGATTCAACTTGCCGATGGCCAGCAACAGGGCGCCGCGTTCTACCGCCTCCGCATAATGGGCAGAGACGAGCTCGGCACGCGCCTGATCCAGCTCTGCCTGTCCGCGCAGCAAGCCGGTCACGGTCTCTATACCATTTTCGTAACGCAGACGCACCAGACGTTGCGCCTCCTCCATCTGTCTAACTGCGAGTGCACGCATTTTGACGCGCAGCGCGGCTTCCCGGGCGCTCCGCCATACCTGCGCCACCCGCAAACGCAATTTATCCTGCGCCTCCTGCAACGCGGCCACGGCCTGCTCGCGCTCCGCGCGGGCACGATCCATCCCGCCCCCGCGCGCGAAGTCCAGCGCATTCCAGGTCACTTCTCCGCCGATGGTATAAGACGGTGCCGCGTTGCCCGGAGTGCTGCCATTCCATTCCTGATTGGCCATGGCGTTGATGTGGGGCAGATAAGCGGCACGGGCGACGCGAATGCCACCCTGGGCCGCCCTGACCTTGTGACGGAGGGCGACGATACCAGCGTTCCGGGTCAGCGCGTCGCTCTGTAGACTGGCGAGAGGCGCCGCAGGCAGTGTGGGCTGGACGGGCTCGCCCACGGTCAGGGCCTGTCCTACCGGCCAGCCCACGAGCATGGCGAGGTTGTCCAGAGCATTGGCCTGGGCGTTGTGGGCGCTTTCGACGGCCATTTCGGCTTTCTCCAAATACACTTCCGCAGACAGCAGATCGCTTTTTACCAGCACCCCATGCGTCAGCAGGGAGCGACTGGTCTTAACGTAAGAGGCGGCTGCCCGCCGGGCTTTATCCGCCACCGCCATGCCGGCATTGGCGGCGATAACACGGTCATAGGCCTGCAAAACAGCAAAAATCAGCTTCTGGCGGGCCATGACATCGCCACTCTGGGCCGCCTCCAACATGGCCCGCGCCTGATCCAAACGTCCCCAGGTTGCCCCACCAGTCCAAATCGGAATCTCCAGTTGCACCCTGGTACCAAAATTGTGGTAACTCCCCGGTTGGTTCAGCCCTGTCGGTGCCACACCCAGCGCATCAGGGTTAAATTGGTTCGCACCAAAATCACTGAAGGTCGCTTGTCGCTGCGACAGCTTCATACCAAAAACGGTCAGGGCGTTGTTCGACTGGCTGGCGGAGAAAGAGGCCACGAGCCTGGGGAGCAGGTGACCACGCGCCGCAGAGACGGCGCCTTTGGCTTCTGCCTGCCGGGCATGCGCCAGGAGCATCTGCGGATTTTGTTTGAGGGCGAGATCAAGGCACTGATTAAAATCCAGAGCGGCGACTGGTAGCGAGACACTGACGCCCATCAGCAGAGCGACCGAAACGGAGTATGTTTTTTTGTGAGAACGCAGGGACATGTCTTCCCTCGCCGCAGCGGGCGACACAAAATTGAGGAACTGGACGACCTTGCAAAGCGCTCATGCCATCCAGCGATGAATGAACTCATTGTAGCTGAGACAGAGATTTCATATACGGCTACATGAAATAGCCCCTGCCAAGCCACAGCAAGACCGGCCAAAGAATAAGATTATTATTATATACAATAGATGGGCATTCAAGCCCTATTTTACCGGGAATACCCCCTGAATCGCATCGTCTGAAGCCGACCTTCAGTGCTTACCGGATGTGACAAAAGACATCACTCATCATGGCGATCAAACGCAGGGTACGGGGATCACCCACGCGGTAATAGACCTTATTGGCGTCCTTACGGGCGCGAAGGATATCTTTTTCACGCAAAATAGCGAGGTGCTGAGAGATGTTGCTCTGGGTGGTACCAACAGCGGCTACGATATCCTGCACACTCATTTCTTCTGAACCCAATACACATAAAACCTTGAGACGCAGCGGGTGCGCCATAGCTTTCAGGGAGCGTGAGGCCTGTTCAATATCCTCTTCCCGAGTTGGTAACTGATCCATAATCAATGCCTCTTGGTCTATTAAGTATCTTATTGACTTTGTTTATAATTACCGGAAATCGCAGTGTCTGCGGTCACCTTGCCTTTTTAGGTACATCCGCATAGAATTCACCATGTGCGGGTGTAGTTCAATGGTAGAACCTGAGCTTCCCAAGCTCATGGCGTGGGTTCGATTCCCATCACCCGCTCCACTTAAAAACAAGGGCTTAAGACAACACCTAGGCCCTTTTTCTCTGTCCAGAGTACCGCTGAAGTACCGACCTGTTCATCATCAGTGATTAAGAATAACCCCATATGCATATTTTAGGAACCCCGCACCCCCACAGTGCGTGTTTTAGAATAGCGGCCGCTCCAGCGTTGCCAATAGGTCATCTACCCGTTTGCGTAGCCCGTCAGGCATATGAATGGGACGACCCCATTCTCTGGCCGTCTCTCCAGGCAACTTGTTGGTGGCGTCCATACCCAGCTTACCGCCCAGCCCGGCAACCGGCGAAGCGAAGTCGAGATAATCTATGGGCGTATTTTCAATGAGGGTGATGTCACGCACCGGATCCATCCGGGTGGTCATCGCCCAGATTACGTCCTCCCAACGGCGCACATTGATGTCTTCATCCACCACAATGATGAACTTGGTGTACATAAACTGCCGCAAAAAGCCCCAGACGCCGAACATGATTCTTTTGGCGTGACCGGGATAACCTTTACGGATACTGACGACGGCCAGGCGGTAAGAGCAACCCTCCGGTGGCAAATAAAAATCGACAATTTCCGGAAACTGCTTTTGTAGCAAGGGTACGAAAACTTCGTTGAGCGCGGCACCGAGTATGGCGGGCTCATCGGGCGGTCGACCGGTGTAAGTGCTGTGGTAGGTGGGGTTTTCACGGTGACTGATGGTCTCTACGGTGAACACCGGAAAGCGCTCGGTCTCGTTGTAGTAGCCCGTGTGATCTCCGAAAGGCCCCTCCACCGCCATGTCATCGGGATAAATATGCCCTTCCAGCACAATCTCCGCACGCGCAGGCACCTGCAGCGGGACACTCAGCGCATTGGCGAGTTCCGTACGTCCGCCGCGCAGCAGGCCGGCGAACTGATGCTCAGAAATAGTGTCGGGGATGGGGATAACCGCAGCCAGGATGATTGCCGGATCGGCGCCGTAGGCCACGGCAACGGGGAATGGCTCGCCGGGGTGTACTTTCTGAAATTCGCGCAGGTCTTGAGCGCCCCCCCGGTGCGCCAGCCAGCGCATGATCACCCGGTTACGGCCGATGACCTGTTGCCGGTAGATACCCATGTTGGCCCGCCGCTTGTGTGGCCCCTTGGTGATGGTCAGACCCCAGGTCATGAGCGGGGCCGCATCCTCGGGCCAGCAGGTCTGCACAGGAAGGACAGCGAGGTCGACCGCGCCTCCGTGCCGGACAATTTCCTGACAGGGCGGGCGACTCAGGGTCGTCGGCGCCATGTGGAGGATTTTACGCAGGGTAGGTAATTTCTCCCAGAGGTCGCGCAAGCCGCGGGGCGGGTCAGGCTCCTTGAGATAAGCCAGTAATTGACCGATCTGCCGGAGGTCAGCAAGCGATTCGCCCCCCATTCCCAGTGCCACCCGCTCCGTCGTGCCAAAGAGGTTGCCCAGCACGGGCATATCATAACCCGCAGGCTGGGTGAACAAAATGGCAGGGCCTGCGGCGCGCAGGGTACGGTCACAAATCTCCGTCATCTCCAGCGCAGGCGAGACAGGCATGCTCAGTCGGCGCAATAAATCGCGTTTTTCAAGATCGGCCATGAAGGCTCGCAGGTCACGGTAGCTCATGCGGGCATTGTAAGCACAGACACGCTACGTTGTCCCGCTGTCCGGGTCCTCGCGGGCGGCCACAAAGGCACTGTCATCGATAGCCAGAGAAGATGTCGCACGCAGATCGATGGCCTCGTGGCCGCTGATGTATTCATCGGCAAGCATGGTCAGGCAAGACAACTCGTCACCGGTCACCGGCGCAAAGCCGGAAAAACCGATATCCCGCAACAGTACCTGCCCACCCGCTTCCTGATCCATCTGGAAGAGCACCTGAGCAAGCCGCTCCCGCTGCGACAACAAGCGTGGTCCAATACAGAAGGCATGGAAAGCGAAAGCATCATTGGAACGATCAATAATGCGTAGTCGATCACGAATCAGGCCACTCGCAGAGGCATACACTTCGTCAAACAAAAAACCTACATCGACCCGCCCCTGCAAGATAGCTTTCAGTACGCCCTGATAGCTGCCGGTGAATACAAATTCGAGACGGGCCCGGTCAATATCTGCTTTATCCAGCAGAAACAACCCTACCATATGAATCAGCGTGGCGGGATGAGCTGAAGCGACGCGGATGCGCGCCGGCAAATCAGCAATCTCTTGTATCTGGGTGGCCACCGAAGTGCATAAATACACCTCATCAAAATGGTTACGAGGCTTGGCAATAGGCACAAAATCCAATTTCTGAGCATATTGTACCCAGTCGAACGGGTTTGCATAGACCAGGTCATATTGATTGGCGAGAACCGCTGCACGACAGGCATCAAAACCATCATAAGATTGAAAACGCATCGCCTGCCCGAGGTGGCGTTGCAGATAGGTATTCATCAAAAACCACCCCGGAAGGTTTTTTCCGGAATAATTGGGATCCACCGTAAAGTGCAGGGTGAACTCCCCCACGAGGTTGGAGGTAGGCATATTTCATGGCCCTCAAATATCAAAATCCACTGGTATTTCACCGAGAATATTGAGGTGGATATTAAATGGCGTCATGTATTTCATGGCCGTCATCATAGATCCCTTGAACTTGAGCCGTCGCGTCATCAACGCCGATTTTCCGCTAATCTCCCCGGACAGAATTTTTTTCCAGTGGTCCATGTTCGTCCACATGATGAAGTCGCGGCGGCGCCCATCAGAAGGTCCGGCGTAGATAACTTTCCCCGCCTTGCAGAACAGCATGACATGAGGGATATCCGGGCGATCTTCAATGTAGTACTCCCAGGTGGCATTGAAGTTTTTCAGGTCTTTCTGGATTTCCGGGTGCGTGTCCCATTGTTTGCCCACCAGACGAATCCATTCCGTACTCATAAATTTTGCTGCCATGATCAGAGCCCTCGCCCTCAATACCGTGATTATCAAGCCCCACAAAAGCACCAACATTTTAATATATTGTTATATATCAACCACGTGGTGGCTTCCACTGTATCTCTATTTAGTCGCTATTGGGATTTCCGCCAGTCGCTAACAAATGCTGGAGGATAATGCCGGACAATAAGACCCCGAAGAGCGCGGGCATAAAGGAAATGGTGCCATTAACCGTTTTGGCCCTTCCGCCCAGAGCGGATACTTCTGCCGGAGGGGCGGGCGGACGCGGTGACTCATCGGAAAAGACGGTTTGCACGTCCAGGGACGCGCCATTCTTGCGCAGCAGGGCGCGTAACTCACGGGCCAGCGGACATTTTTCCGTCTGGTTGAGCCTGGCGACGCGCACCCGGCGGGGGTCAAGACGGTTGCCCGCCCCCATACTGGAAAAGACGGGCAAATCCAGGGTCTGCGCAGTCTGGATAAGAACCGCTTTGCAGGCGATGGCATCAATGCAATCCGCAACCACTTCAACACCACTGCCCGTCAGCAGGTCTTGGACATTATCAGCATTGATGAACTCCTGACGGGTTTCGAGTACGCAATCGGGATGAATATCGCGAATCCGTGCGGCCATCACCGCCACCTTGGGCTGATCCAGCGTGGAATGCAGGGCGACGAGTTGACGATTGAGGTTGGAAATACTGACCACATCGTGGTCAATGAGGGTGACATGCCCCACCCCGGCGCGGGCAAGGTTTTCTGCGACATAACCGCCGACCCCACCGACGCCGGCAATGAGCACATGGCGATCGCGCAGGGTCGCGACAGCAGGCGCACCCAGGAGAATCTCGGTGCGGGCAAAAGGATGAGGCATTATGGCGCGTCCTGAAGATGAAATAAGGTAAGGGCGTTTTGGGCAGTGACCTGCGCGATCTCCTGAGCC
>JAKBXD010000016.1:0-977 GCA_021840785.1 Pseudomonadota bacterium | reverse complement strand
CCGCAACTGTGCCAGACTGGCGATAATTTCGCTGAGATACGCCGGTTCATTGCGGGTGCCGGGATGCGCATGGGGTGTTTGCCATGGGGCGTCTGTCTCTACCAGCAGGGATTCCGCGGGAAGTATGGCCGCCGTCGCCCGCAGACGCTGGGCGCGCGGGTGGGTGAGCGCGCCACCCAGCCCCAGCAAAAACCCCATATCCATCAATCGCTGTGCCTGTACGAGACTGCCCGAGAAGCTGTGCAGCACGCCGCGCAAACCAGGGAAGCGGCGCAAGGTCAGGATTACCTCATCCAGGCTCTGCCGGGCATGGAGAATGACGGGCAATCCCAATTGCCGCGCCATGGCGAGCTGAGTCGCGAAACCGGCCCGCTGGTGGGCAGCGTCAGGCGCCCCATCACTCGCATCGAGCCCGATTTCCCCCAAGGCGACGGACTGCGTCAGGAGGGCGGCCAAAGTCGCTTCCCAAGCGCCATCCCGATCATTCAGATAGAGGGGATGTACGCCATAGGCCGGATAAAGTCCGGGGTGATGACGACAGGTTTCCTTGAGCCGGCCCCAATGCTTCGGGGTATAGGCAGGGACGATGATCTTGCAGACGCCTGCCGTCTCTGCACGGCGCAGAACCGCATCACGATCGTCGTCGAAGGCGGCATCATCCAGGTGACAATGGCTGTCTATCAGACCATGCACAGGCAACTTCGCGACATTTTCTGCGCCCGCAGTAAGAGGAGACATCCGCTGATTTTACGGTAACAAAAATCCGTGGTAAACGTGCATTCCGTGCCGGAGTAGCCGGTTCAGCACTTGCTGCAAAGGGCATCTTGGTCTTAAATGGCCGGATACGGAGACCGCGCTGGAGAAATTATGCGTACGATGACGGCAGATCTGGCCATTTTGGGTAATGGTCCGGTGGCGCGCAGTCTGGTGCTCGCGCTGGCGGACAGCCCACTGCGCGTGTTGCTGCTGGATACTTA
>JAKBXD010000015.1 GCA_021840785.1 Pseudomonadota bacterium | reverse complement strand
GTGTGGATAGGCCTCGGACTAGGCGCCATGCTCTTCATCTATCTTTTGGTATTCCTGATTAATCCGGAGCGCTTTCTATGATATCCACCATCATACTGACAGCCGTGGTTTTATTCTTGACCATTCTGCTGGCCTTGCCTCTGGGACGCTATATGCATCGCGTCTATGTGGGCGATCGATTCTGGGCGACACGCCTGATGGGTCCCGTGGAGCGGGGAATTTACCGCGTCACCGGAGTTTCGGCGAGCGAGGAAATGGATTGGAAGCGCTACGTCATCGCCCTGTTGATCTTTAACCTGATCGGTGGCGTTTTTCTCTATGCCTTGTTGTTGGCGCAAGGTGCCCTGCCCCTGAATCCTTTACACTTCGGTGGCGTCCAGGGTGGCTCCGCTTTCAATACTGCGGTGAGCTTCCTCACCAATACCAATTGGCAGGATTACGCCGGCGGCTCGACCATGAGTTATCTCTCGCAGATGCTGGGCCTGACCGTGCAGAATTTCCTCTCGGCGGCGACGGGTATCACCATCGTCCTGCCCATCATTCGCGCTATCGCCCGTCATAAAACCAAGGATCTCGGAAATTTCTGGGTCGACATGACCCGCACCGTTTTATACGTGCTGCTTCCCCTCTCCGCGCTCTTTGCATTGATTCTTATGGAACAGGGCGTGGTCCAAACCCTCACCGGTGAGGTGCGGGCAGATCTTGTTGCACCATTTGTAGCCGGCGGTAAGACCATTCTTCATCAGATAATGCATGTGGGACCGGTAGCCTCTCAAGAGGCCATCATGATGCTCGGCAACAATGGGGGCGGTTTCTTCAATATGAACGATGCCCACCCTTTCGAAAATCCCACCGCTCTCACCAACTTTCTAGAATCCCTGGCCATGATTCTCATCCCCTCCGCACTCGTGTTCATGTTCGGGCATATGGCCAAGGCCAGGCGCACGGCGTGGGCCATCCTGATTTCCATGCTGGTGCTCTTTGTCCCCCTGACCCTCGTAAGTCAGCACTATGAACTGGCTGGGAACCCCGTCCTGACCCAGTTGGGGATCACCCAGGCCAACACCGCGAGCCTTGCCGGTGGTGGCAATATGGAGGGGGTAGAAGACCGTATCGGTGCCGGCGCGACCGCGCTGTTTGCAACGCTGGCTACCGCGACCTCGACGGGAGCCGCTAACGGCGCCTACGACTCCCTCATGCCGTTGTCAGGCGGGGTAAACCTTTTCATGATGCAATTGGGTGAGGTCGTGTTTGGCGGCGTTGGCTCAGGGCTCGCCACTTTTCTCGCCTTCATGATTTTTGCCGTTTTTCTGGGCGGTATCATGGTGGGACGCACACCGGAGTTTCTCGGCAAGAAGATCGAGTCCTTTGAAATAAAAATGGCCTCATTATCCATTCTGGTCATGCCGTTGCTGGTGCTGATCGGCACTGCCCTTGCCGTCACTACGGCAGCGGGGCGGGCAGGTGTATTCAATCCCGGCGCGCACGGTTTCAGCGAGGTGCTCTATGCCGTAACGAGTCCGGCCAACAACAATGGCAGCGCATTCGGCGGTCTGAGCAGCGACACCCGATTCTACAACCTGCTCACCGGCATGTGCATATTGCTGGGCCGGTACTGGACCTATCTGCCGTTGCTGGCACTGGCAGGTGCCCTGGTCGAGAAAAAGAAAATCCCCGCTGGATCGGGAACATTGACGACTTACACGCCTATTTTCATCGGTCTGACGGTTGGCGTCATTCTTCTGGTTGGCGCGCTCAACTTCTTTCCGGCTCTGGCGCTGGGGCCGGTTGCGGAGCAGCTGGCGCCCCTTGGCACCCTGACTCACTGAGGAATCATATCCATGGAATCTACCCACCATAAACATGCGACATCTCCAATCAACTGGAAGGACCAGAGTCGGGATGCGCTGTGGGACAGCTTCAGCATGCTCTCCCCGCGTCGCCAGTGGCGCAATCCGGTGATGTTCGTCGTCTACATCGGCTCCTGGCTGCTGCTGGCCCTCTTTTTTCATGACCTGATCGCACATAACCGGGAAGCGCCTTTTACCGGCATGATCGACCTCTGGCTCTGGCTCACGCTGATTTTTGCCAATTATGCGGAAGCACTGGCCGAGCGCCAGGGCGAGGCTCAGGCCAATAGCCTGCGGCAGAGCCGACAGGAAATTACGGCCAAAAAGCTGCCAAAACCGTTACACGAGGCGAGTTATAAGGAGGTTCCCGGCGCGAGTCTGCGCAACGGTGACTTTGTTCTGATAGAAGCAGGAGACCTCGTGCCCACGGATGGCGAGGCTGTGCTAGGGGTCGCGGCCGTCGATGAAAGCGCCATCACGGGCGAAAGCGCGCCCGTGATCCGCGAAAGCGGTGGTGATCGTAGCGCGGTCACCGGTGGCACCAGGGTGATCTCGGACTGGCTCATCATCCGGGTGACACAGGAGGCCGGTAACACCTTCCTCGACAAAATGATCGCCATGGTGGAGGGCGCGGCGCGGCGCAAAACCCCCAACGAAATCGCCCTGAGCATTCTGCTGGTGGTATTGACGCTGGTCTTTCTGGCAGTCACGGTTACCCTGTATCCCTTTTCCTGGTATAGCGTGCATTATGCCAGCCACTCTGGATCAGTGATCAGCTTGACGGTGCTGGTCGCCTTGCTGGTCTGCCTGATTCCCACCACCATCGGAGCACTGTTACCCGCCATCGGCATCGCCGGCATCGTGCGATTGTTACAATCCAATGTGGTGGCGACTTCCGGGCGCGCCATCGAAGCG
The DNA here is from genome assembly GCA_021840785.1 of Pseudomonadota bacterium. The sequence continues at coordinate 16,589 of JAKBXD010000015.1, read as the reverse complement.
GCGGGGGACGTGGATGTGCTGCTCCTCGATAAAACCGGCACCATTACCTACGGCAACCGATCCGCAGCGGCGTTTTACCCCGTTTTTGCGGTCACTCAGGAAACCCTTGCGCAGGCGGCCCGCCGCGCCTCTTTGGCCGATGAGACGCCGGAGGGCAAAAGTATCGTGACCCTTGCTGAAAAACATTACCCGCAAAGCCGGGAGATATTGCCGCCCGATGCCAAGCTGATCGCCTTTAGCGCCGAGACGCGCATGAGTGGAGTGGACTGGGATGGGCAGCGTTTGCGTAAGGGAGCTCCCGACGCCATGAAGCTATGGGTTCGGTCGCTGGGAGGAACCTGGCCAGCGGAACTGGATGCCGAGGTGCAGAAAATCGCCAGTGGCGGTGCGACACCACTGGCCGTATGTTCCGGCGCCGAGGTGTTGGGGGCCATCGAGTTGCGGGACATTGTCAAAGCCGACATCAAATCGCGCTTTGCCGAATTGCGAGAGATGGGTATCCGCACGATCATGGTGACCGGCGACAATCCGTTGACCGCCGCCGCCATTGCCGCCGAGGCCGGGGTCGATGACTATCTCGCGGAGGCCAAACCGGAAACCAAGCTCGCGCGCATCCGCGAGTATCAGAATGAGGGCTACATGGTCGCGATGACCGGGGACGGCACCAATGACTCGCCGGCCCTGGCCCAGGCCGATGTCGGTCTCTGCATGGCCAGTGGTACTCAGGCGGCGCGCGAAGCCTCCAACATGGTCGACCTGGACTCCAACCCCACCAAACTGCTGGAGATCGTCCAGATCGGCAAACAACTGCTGATGACCCGCGGCGCCCTCACCACCTTTAGCGTGGCGAACGATGTGGCCAAATACTTCGCCATCATCCCGGCGGCGTTTGTATCGACTTATCCCCAATTAGGCGCGCTGAACATCATGGGCTTGAGTTCGCCTGCCCATGCCATCATGGCGGCGGTCATTTTTAACGCCCTCATCATCCCCTTTTTGATTCCGCTGGCCCTCAAGGGCATCAAGTTCCGCGCGGACTCGGCGCAGCACATTCTTCGCCGCAACGTGTGGATCTATGGATTGGGCGGCATTATTGCGCCATTTATCTTTATCAAGCTGATCGACATGCTGCTGGTTGTACTGTAGGAGAATGACACCATGATCAAAGACATCAAAACCGCGCTGTTGCTGTTCCTGGTTCTGGCCGTGATGACCGGTCTGATCTATCCCCTGGCGATGACGGGTATCGGCCAGGTGGTGTTTCCCCACCAGGCCAATGGTTCACTCATTCGCCAGCATGGACGGGTCGTGGGTTCCAGCCTCATCGGCCAGTATTTCCGTGAAGCGCGGTACTTCTGGAGCCGTCCTTCGGCAACTTCACCGATGCCTTACAACGGGGCGGGGTCCAGTGCCTCCAATCTGGGCCCGAACAATCCGGTTCTGGCACAGCATGTGGCGGCGCGGATCAAGGCCCTTCAAGCCGCGGACCCTGCCGAGAAAGGCCCGGTTCCGGTGGATCTCGTGACGTCTTCCGCGAGTGGTCTGGACCCGGATATCAGCGTTGCTGCGGCGCTCTACCAAATCTCGCGCATTGCGCAGGCTGGCGGTATCAACACCGTGACCTTGCGCCATCTGGTCCAGCAAAACACGACGGAACCATTGCTGGGCTTCATCGGCGAACCGGTGGTCAATGTCGTGAAACTCAACCTCGCGTTGCATGAGCGATATGTCACCGCGCAGGTGGCAACGGGCTCCCTCACGACAAGATAAAAACCAAAGTGGTCGGCAGTGATGAGCGATCGGATGCTGTCATAACGCAATGCTTTATGACACAACATCTTCTATTCTTTCTATTCTATTGGCCCAACGCAGAAACCATACCGGGGATAGCCTTCGTCAAAGGACGCGTATCCGTATCCGCTGAGAGTACCAGCATCAGGATCGCCTCCGCTCCCACCGGCACAAAGAGTGCCGTATGCCTGCCACAGCGAATGCTGATCTCTTGTGCCGGGCAATCGGCAAGACCAGAACTGATATGCTCCGCAAGACGCATAACGGCAGCCCCGGCGATACCAATAAGACTCTGGTCCGCTATCGTTTCTCCCTTCTGAAAAATCACCGCCCCTTCGCTGGAGATCAGCGCGGCACCTTGTATTTCTGGCGACATGGCGTCTAGCTGCGCATTGAGATCGTCAAACATGTCCTGATTCAAGATGCACCTCCTTCAGAGATTCTCGGGAATAGGAAACTGAAAGTCCTTCTGGGTCAACAGATCAGGTCCCGATTCCAGCCCCTCGAACCAGTCGAGGAAAGCCGTGACCGTCTCCCGTCCTTTAAAGGATGCGCCGTGCTGCGGCACAATCCACTCGATATCCATACCCCGTACCATATTGGTCCAGAGTCTGCAGACTTTCTGGCCTCCCATATAACGACGGTGGAAGCCATCCATGCCAGACCCAGCGCGATGCGCCTGGAAGGCCTCTGTACCTTCGATCACCTTGGAGGCATCATGCCCACTGACCAGGTTGGCACCCAGATCTCCGGAGAACAGAATCTTGCTCACCGGATCGTAAACCTGGAAATTGCCCACCGAATGCATGTAATGCGCGGGCACGACAAAGAGTTCCTGCCCCGCCAGATTGACCCTCATGCCCTGCGGCGGAATACCGATGACCCGCCCTGCGGTCATCCCCTTCGAGCAAAAATGCGGCAGGAAACGGGTCCATTCATTGGCGATGAGGATCTTCGCATCGGTGATCAGCAGCCAACCGTTGGCAGAGGCAACAATATCCGGGTCCTCGTGAGAGGCAAATACATAATCGAGATGCGCCGGCAGGAAATAGCTCGCCATCTCTGCCAGCAAGTTCTTGTATGTGAGGTTACCGCCGGGATCGAGCAGCATCCCTTCCCCATTATTGACAATAAGGAATTGATTGGCCTGAATCCCCTCGCCCTCCACCAGATCGGTGAAGGCAATGCATTTATGCGTTCCGTCGTCATACAGCAACTGTGGCATTATGGGCTCCTATGCAGGTGATACCGGCCCTGCCATTAAGCAGGGCAACAGAATTAAAACGCTATAAATATAACAGCATTATTTCATACTATTGTTTTTTAAGCACACTATCAAAAAGCGACCCCGCACAGCAACCCGTCTGGGTGGTTTTTTCACCCAGACGGGAATCCTGATGGATGAGATTGGGCCTGTCGGGCTGAGTGCCGGGGCTTGGCCGTGCTTGCATAGCGGCGATACCTCTTTTACAATGCGGCTCATTCAGTTGAGCTGAATCAGCGCAGCGCGAATCAGAACGCTCCCTCCATCAGGAGGTTTGGGTACGACAGGTCTCCTGATCGTGCCTTTTTTATTTTGAACTGCCACTTTTTCAGAGGTCGTGGAATTTATGGGTGAGATAACGAGGGCGCTCATCAGCGTTTCCGACAAACGGGGCATCGTGGAATTTGCCCGGCGGCTGCAGGATTTCGGCGTGGAAATACTCTCTACCGGCGGCACCGCCAAGGTCTTGATGGCCGATGGTGTCGCGGTGCAAGAAGTGAGCGACTACACCGGCTTCCCGGAACTGCTGGAGGGCCGCCTCAAAACCCTGCACCCTAAAATCCACGGCGGGCTGCTGGCGAAGCGCGGCAACAGTAGTCACGTCCGGCAAATGGCCGAACATGGCATTCCCGCCATCGATCTCCTCTGCGTCAATCTTTATCCCTTTGCCGAGACTGTCGCCAGTACCGATTGCACGCTGGAAGAAGCCATCGAAAACATCGACATCGGTGGCCCGACCATGCTCCGTGCGGCGGCAAAGAACTGGGAGAACGTCACCGTCCTCGTCGACCCCGATGACTATCCCGCCGTACTGCAGGAGATGGAACAGAGTTACGGCGGCATCGGTGCCAGCACCCGCTTCCGTCTGGCTACCAAGGTCTTCGCCCACACCACGCAATATGACGGCGCTATCGCCAACTATCTTTCCAGATTCAATCCCGATGGCAGCCAGACAATCTTCCCGCAGACCCTGTCCTTGCAATTTGAAAAGGTCCAGGACCTGCGCTACGGTGAAAACCCCCATCAGACCGCGTCCTTCTACCGCGACGGCAGCGGCGGCGGACTGGCGAACGCCCGTCAGTTGCAAGGCAAGGAGTTGTCTTACAATAACATCGGGGACGGTGATGCCGCCGTCGCGCTGGTGATGGAATTTGCCGAACCCGCCTGTTGCGTGGTGAAGCACGGTAATCCCTGCGGCGTAGCCGTGGGACTGGATCTGCTCAGTGCCTATCAGCGCGCGTGGGCCGGCGATCCGGTATCCGCCTTTGGTGGCATCATCGCCTGTAACCGGCCGCTGGATGCCCAAACCGCTGAACTCGTGAGCGGCCAATTTGTCGAGATGGTGCTGGCGCCCACTATTTCGCCCGACGCCCGGCCCATTCTGGCCAAAAAGAAAAACCTGCGCGTACTCGCCTTCGACGATGGTCGCGCCTGGCGGCGGGCAGGCTGGGATTACAAACGCGTGCGCGGCGGCCTGCTGGTACAGGACTTTGACCAGAGCATCGAAGCGGAAGCGGACTGGAAAGTGGTCTCGGAACGCGCGCCGACGACACAGGAGGCCCGTGACTTGGCCTTTGTCTGGCGGGTCGGCAAATACGTGCGCTCCAACGCCATTGTCTATGGCCGCGAAGGCCAAACCATCGGCATCGGTGCGGGGCAGATGAGCCGAGTAGACGCAGCCAGGTGCGGCGCGGCCAAGGCCTTGGAACTAGGCTTCGATCTGCGCGGCGCGGCGCTGGCTTCTGACGCCTTTTTCCCTTTCCGCGATGGGGTCGATGCGGCGGCGGCGGCGGGCGTAAAGGTGATTATCCAACCCGGCGGCTCCATCCGTGATGAAGAAGTCATCGCCAGCGCCAATGAACACGGCATCGCCATGGTCTTTACCGGCGTGCGCCATTTCCGGCATGGTTGAGGAGGGGACGCAGATGATGGATGCAAAAGTCATGGTCCTCGGCGGTGGCGGACGCGAACATGCCATCGCCTGGAAACTGGCCCAGTCAGCGGTAGTGGCGAAGGTCTACTGCGTGCCCGGCAATCCCGGTACGGCGGCGGAGGCCAAAGTCCATAATCTGGCCCTGAAGCCGACGGATGTCGATCAGGTGGTCGCCGCCGCCCATGCGTTGGGCATCGCGCTGGTCGTCATCGGTCCCGAGGCTCCATTGGTAGCGGGCGTGGGTGACGCCCTGCGCCGGGCCGGCATTCCGGTCTTCGGTCCCAATGCCGCCGGAGCAATGTTGGAGGGCAGCAAAGCCCACGCCAAAGCATTCATGGAGCGGCACGGTCTTCCTACCGCCCGATACGGACGTTTTACCGATGCCGGCGCGGCCCTCGGCTACCTGCGTGACCATCCGTTGCCGGTGGTGGTCAAAGCCGATGGCCTGGCGGCTGGTAAGGGGGTCGTCGTGGCCTTGGCGCGCGCAGAAGCGGAAGCTGCGGCACGCGCGTTCCTGCAATGGGGCCCCATCGTCATCGAGGAGTTTCTGGAAGGTGAGGAAGCCAGCTTCATCGCCATTGTGGCGGATGGTCAAGTCCTACCGCTGGCGGGGTCACAGGATCACAAACGCCTGCGCGACGGCGATCGGGGTCCCAATACCGGTGGTATGGGTGCCTACTCCCCAACCCCCATCTTGGATACTGCCATGAGTGAGCGGGTGTTACGCGAAGTGATGCGCCCCGCGGCAGAAGGGTTAATGACGGACCGTACGCCCTACTGCGGCTTCCTCTATGCCGGCCTGATGATCGGTCCCGCCGGGCCCAAGGTGCTGGAGTTCAACTGTCGGCTAGGCGATCCCGAGACACAAGCGCTGATGATGCGTTTGCGTTCCGATCTCTATACGCTTTTGCTGACCGCGGCCCGCGGCGATCCACTGCCGAAGACACTCGACTGGGACAGTCGCGCTGCCCTCTGCATCGTACTGGCCACTGCGGGTTATCCTGATCATCCGCGGCTAGGTGACCCCATTCTCGGTCTCAATAAGACGCAGGGGGATACTGTCAAAATCTTCCATGCCGGGACTACGACAGAGCACGACACCGTCATCACGGCTGGTGGCCGGGTGCTCGGCGTCACGGCACTGGGAGAAAGCCTGTCGATCGCACAGCAGCGGGCTTATGCGGCCGTCGCCGATATCCGCTGGCCAGGCTTGCAGTATCGGCAGGACATCGGCTACCGTGGCCTGCGGCGCGCCTGATCGCGTTTTCGACTGATGCTACCTCGTCATCCGCGTCGACAGGATATTCGCCGGGGGATAGCGCATTTACGGCGCGGTGGAGTCATCGCCTATCCTACGGAAGGAGTCTGGGGACTGGGCTGCGACCCGCGCCAACGCCGCGCGCTACGCCGGGTTCTGGTCCTCAAAAGGCGTCCACAACATAAAGGCGTTCTTCTGGTAGCAGGCCGGGTGGCAGAAACCCGGCGGTACTGGTCTGCGCAAGGAATAGACCCGGCACTGCCGGCACAGCTCTGGCCTGGAACGACACTGGTACTTCCCGCCACACCGAAAGTCCCTTTCTGGATACGCGGACGCCATGAGAGCATCGCAGTGCGGATCAGTACCCACCCGGCCATCGTCGCCTTGTCCCACGCCTTTGGCGGCGCCATAGTCTCCACCAGCGCCAATCCGGCAGGGCAACAACCAGCCCGTGACTTGCGCACCTTGTACCACTATTTTGGTCGTTCCCTGTGGATATTACCGGCCCGGCTGGGCCGTCAACACCGCCCCAGCCGTATTGTCGATGCCCGCAGCGGCCGTATCTTACGGGAGTAACAGCATGCAACAGCCATCCTTAGACGAAATGGAAGCCTTCCTCCGCAGCCTCCAGGATCGCGTCTGCGACGCCCTGGAAGCAGCAGACGGCACCGCAAAATTCCGCGAAGATCTGTGGGAACGGCCCAGCGGTGGCGGCGGTCGCACCCGGGTTATTGCCGACGGCGCTTTGCTGGAAAAAGGCGGGGTCAACTTCTCCAAAGTTCATGGCGACCAGCTTCCTCCCTCGGCTACCGCACACCGCCCTGAACTGGCCGGACAGACCTTCACCGCTCTTGGGGTCTCTCTGGTACTGCATTGCCGCAACCCCTACGTCCCCATCGTACACATGAACTACCGATTTTTCTCGGCGGGACCAGTGTGGTGGTTCGGCGGCGGCGCCGACCTGACGCCCATCTACGGCTTTGAGGAAGACGCTCGTCATTTCCATAGCACCCTCAAAACCGCCTGTGATCGCCATGACCCAGGCTTTTATCCGCGCTTCAAAGCCTGGTGTGACGACTACTTCACCATCAGGCACCGTCAGGAAATGCGCGGTATCGGTGGTATATTTTTCGACGATCTCAATGGCGATGGCGAGCTTCTGCAAGCCTTCTGGGAGGATATGGCCAACAGCTTCCTCGCCAGCTATCTGCCCATTGTCGCCCGGCGCCGGGACCTGCCCTACGGCGAACGCGAGCGGCAATTTCAACTTCTGCGCCGGGGGCGCTATGCGGAATTCAACCTCGTCTATGACCGCGGCACCCTCTTCGGCCTACAGTCCGGCGGGCGCACCGAAAGTATCCTCATGTCCCTGCCCCCCCTGGCGGCCTGGACCTACGACTGGCATGGCGAAGCCGGTAGCCCCGAAGCCCGCCTCAAGGAAGACTTCCTCACACCCAGGGATTGGGCATGAGCTACGGCCTGCTGCGCCCCCTGCTTTTTACGCTGGATCCGGAGCGCGCCCACACTCTGAGCATCGCTGCGCTGGAAACACTGGGGCGCATGCCGCAAAGCATGGCCTGCCTGACAAAACACTATAGCGTCACCGATCCCCGTCTGGCGCAGGACTTTTGGGGCCTGCATTTTCCCAACCCCGTCGGTCTCGCTGCCGGCTACGACAAGGACGCCCGCGCCGCCGCCGCCCTCCCCGCCCTCGGTTTCGGCTTCATCGAAATCGGCACAGTGACCCCGCGCCCGCAGCCCGGCAATCCGCACCCCCGGGTCTTTCGTTATCCGGCACAGCAGGCGGTCATCAACCGCATGGGTTTCCCCGGTGAAGGGGCTGCGGCAGTTGCCCGAAGACTGGCGGCGTTACCTGGCCATCCGGTGCCTATCGGCATCAATCTCGGCAAAAACAAGGATACCCCGCTGGAGCAGGCGCAGGACGACTATGTCGCCGCGCTGGAGTTGCTCTTTCACTATGGCGACTATCTCTGCATCAATGTCAGCTCACCCAACACGCCGGGGCTGCGACTGCTGCAGGGGGAGGAGGCCTTACGGGGACTGCTCAGGGCAGTTACCGCAGCCAACCAACGTCTGGCCCTGCAGCATCAGCGCCTCCCTCTGCCGCTGCTCCTGAAAATCGCTCCAGATCTGGATAATGATGATCTCAACGCCATCGGTGGCCTAGCCTTAGGCACGGAACCCCTGGTGGATGGTTTTATCGCCACCAATACCACTATAAAACGCCCGGCCACCCAACCCGTGCTCTCCGAAAGCGGGGGCCTGAGCGGTGCACCATTGCTGGAGCAATCCAATGCCGTCATCGCGCAACTCTATCGTGCGACCCAGGGACAGGTACCCATCATTGGCGTCGGTGGTATCCTCAGTGCGGCAGATGCCTATGCCAAGATCCAGGCCGGGGCCAGCCTGTTGCAGGTCTATAGCGGGCTCATTTTCCGGGGACCGGAACTGGTGCGGGAGATTCTGGAAACACTGCCGGAGCTGTGGTTGAAGGATGGTTATCCCGACCTTGCGCATGCACGGGGTAGTGCCGCCTGATGTCCTCTCCGCCACAACATCCGAACGGTTCTTATTGTGCTGTCGTCTCTGATACCGCATCGGCGACCGGGGGTATGGTCAGTGTCGGATGGCAAGAATCCGGTGACCGTAAGGCCACCGGATAGAGGGCTTTTGGAAACCCGCCGCTAACCCGCGGATACCAATCAGACTTCAGAACTTGGCCGTCACGCTGGCACCGGCAAAAGCCGGTGCACTCGCCTGCGCTGTAATGAAGTTTCCGCCATATTTTGCACTCCGCAACTGTTCATATTCATACGGTGGAGGACTACAGAAGCGGACTTGCTGGACGGTATGGCACAATCAGGGCGTGGCTAACGTATTGGTAGTCGTTATGGCATACCCAAGGTTGCCGGGCTCTGCCTTCTCGCTATGGAGAAGGCATTAACGTTGCCAGCCTGACCCATCAGATACTGAAGTGCTCAGGTTTCTGATCCCAGTCAAAGGCACCCATCATGTCGTAAGCATCGTGATCACGGTGGTTGAGGGCCCGCAGACCAAAACGGGTTTCGATGAATTTAAGGATGCTGGCCGTGCTGGCCAGGTGATGGTCCACCAAACCCTGGCGCGCCCAAGGACTGATAAGCAGGGCCGGGGTACGGGTGCCGAATCCGTAGTCGTCCACCACTTTAGGCGGCAGCGAATCCCAGAAGCCACCGCCTTCGTCATAGGTAATGAAGATGGCGGTTTTGTCCCAGGCCGGACCATCAGCGGCAGCGCGCACTAGTTGCTCCACCCATTCCATGCCATAAACAGGTGCACAGTCGGCCGGATGTTCGTCATGGGCGGCACTGGCCCTGACGAAGGAGACACCGGGCAGTTTGCCAGCACGGGCATCGGCGAGAAAGTCATCACTGTCGCGCATGCGACCGCCCTTCACATATTCTGGCCAACGCGGGTAATACTGGAAGGGGTTATGGTGGGCTACATACAACTGACCCGTGTCAATCACCGCCGAACCGTCGCCGGGACCAAAAGCGGTCTTGAGCGCCCACGGCTTTACCCGATTCCAGTTTTCGTTATACCAGGCCCAGGATACTTTGGCGCCATCCAGACGGTCACCGATATTGTCGTAGGTCTGTGCCTCCGGGGGTGGGGATATCTTCAAGGCCTTCACGGCATCCGCATTGGTCGGTCCCTGCACCGGCGGCAGATCGTTGACCAAGACTTTTTTGTGGTCATAGGGCAGATCAAAGAAGCTGTGTTCCAGACCGGCGTCTTTCGGATCGAAGGGTGCGCAGACATCCTTTGGCGCATTGGGATAGACACAGGAACGGGCGGCCACCAGATAAAGCGCATTGCCGGTACTGCCGCCGCTCATGGCCTGAAAGAAATGATCAAAGAGCGTGTACTGGTGCGCGACACGGTGATAGAAGGGCAGATCTTCACCGGTATAATACCCCAGCACCGGACCACTGGGTCGAGCCAGGTCAAAGGCGGTCTGCTCCGGGCTCATTTTTTTGAATTCGTCCCGCGACAAAAGGGTTTTGCTACCACCCGCCAGAGCTACGAAACGGTCCATCTTACCGTTATGAACCTCCGCCATCATGCGGAAAAACCGATGTTTTGGATCCCAATGTACATTGCCTTTGGCGGGAATATAGGGCGCCATGTGGAAGGGCTGGTTAGGCAATTGCACGTTCTGAAAACCCGGAATATCCGTAGGTAACGGTAGGTTATCATAAGCGATACCCGCCGGATTTTTCTGCAAACCGAAAAAACGATGATCCAACTGCCCCTGTGCATCTAATAAATTGATAATCTGTTGCCCGTTTTTCGGCTGGAAGGTACCGAAGTAATGATCAAAACTGCGGTTCTCCTGAAATATCACCACCACATGCTCAACTTTTTGACGCAGGAGATTTTCCTCGCTGACTCCCGCAGCTCGTGCCACACCCAGCAGATGCGGAGCAGCGATAACCGCACTGCTCCCCAGTCCCAACTGCTTCAAAAACTGCCGGCGATTTTGTGGCCCCATAGAAAACACCCTCGTTCATCTCAATCACCCATGAAACTATCACACCAGCGCTACGAGGAGTGGCTTGATAAATGTACCTCCACATTAAAATTGCTGGCATGCTTCGGCATATTCTTGGTAAAGGGCGGATAAGTACCCTCTTCCACCGATTTCAGCGCCGCCTTATCAATTGGTCCCACACCACTGGATTGGGCAATTCTCGCCCACAGTAGTCGGCCCGATGGCGTCAGCCGGAAGGTGATCACGGCGGTGCCACTCAAATGCATCAGCCGGACGGCCTCCGGAACATGCGCATCGGCCTGAACACGGGTGCGCACCATGCCAGCGTACTGATCTATAGCCGCCTCACGCGCAGCCATGCTTGGCGCCGGAGGGGGTGGTGGCGGTGGCGGCGTGGTTACCGGCGGGCTAGGCGGTACCACTGGTGCCGTAGGCAAGGGTGTTTTGGCCATCAACGGCTTGGGCGCAGGCGCGTGATGCACTACCGGCTTCGGCCTCGGCTGCGGAATGGGATGAGGTAGCGGCTTAGGCACCGGCTTCGGATGCACTACCGGCTTCGGTGGTGGTGGCACCGGCTTGGGTTTGGGAGGTGCCGGTTGCACCATGTGAATGGCGATAATCTTCTTTACCATTAGCTTAGGTGCTGGTGTATTACTACCCCCCCAAATCAATCCACCTACCAACACTACCTCTAACACTGCACCAATCAACAATGCGCGTCCGAAATGCCCCTTCGGACGTTGTGGTGCCCAGGATGGATCACTGACAATTGTATTCACCGATTATATTCCTCGTATATACTTTTCCTAATTACTCGCTTTCGCGGCAATCCCGATATCACTCACCCCAGCTTTCTGACAGCGATCCATCACATGAACGAAGTTCTGAAAGGGCACTCCCTTGTCGGCAACAATGGTGATCTGAGTCTTGCCGGGATCGCTATCAGAGGCAAGCATTTCCTGCAGGCCGCCGAGATCATAGCGATGACCCTTTACATTCACTGAGCCATCCTTATCGATATTGATGGTGTAGTGCGGATGCGGAAGCTGCTGTGCCCGACTAGCGGTCGGGAGTTGTAAATTCAGCCCCTTATCGGGGATCATTTGCAGAGTAATCATGATAAAAAACACCAGCAGGAAAAGCATGATATCAATCATGGGGATGATCTCCACCCGGCCCTTTTTCTGCTCGAAGTAACGGCGCTCCATCAACTGGCCCTTGCCACAGACAGCACTTCACTGCGCTGCTTACCGCTGTCGTCCGGCGTGATCATGGGCTGACCATCCATCCGATTGAGCAGCATGGTCTTTACGGAATCCAGTTGCAGAAGAATCTGTCGCACCTGATTGTTGAAGGCATTGAAGGCGATCAGGCCGAGCATGGCGATAAACAGGCCGGTTGCCGTGGCGACCAGCGCGTCAGCCACACCGCCGGTGACCGCCGCGGGAGCGTGTCCTGGCGCGGCCAGCACCGAAAAGGCGTGGAACATGCCGATAATCGTGCCGAACAAACCCAGCAGCGGCGCCAAAGTGATGATGGTGTCCAGCAACCACAGACGGCGATCCAGTTGCGGCGCCAATACCAGCACGCTTTCTTCCAGACGGCTGGCGAGGGCTTCGCCCTTGACCTGTCCGTGATGGGAAGCGGCCATTCGCAGCAAAGCGGCTTCGGGCAGATCCCCGGCGCCTATGGTCATTTTACTAAGCGTTTCACGATCCAGTCGACCATGGCCACCCAACTCCTGCACGAACACCAGCCCACGCAAAATGGTGCGCCGCAGGTACCAAAAGCGATCCACTATCACCGCCAGTTCAAGCAGCAGCAGAGTACCGAGCACGTAAAGAACGCCATCTGAATAGTTGGCGAGATGAATGAGATATTGCGGGTTCATGGTAGCCCCTCTATCAACCGAAAGGACCACCATAGCAAATCAATGTGACAGTTTTATGAACCTTTTATGACGTTTTTATATCAATGTCATTTTTCTTGTTACGCAGATCAGCTATATTAAGGCGTTAGGGCGCCATCTCCAACAGCACGCAACCCGAATCCAGTCATGGAATAAAGAAGTGGATTACTGTAATGGAATTGTTTGCTGCTCAGGCTGCTGTGGCGCCGTTGGCTGGCTGCTGGCCGAAGGCGGCGGCAACCCCGTCCCCGCCGGGGCTTCCGCGCTGGCAGCCAATCCCAGCCGCTGCGAAAGCAGTTTTTGAAACTGCAAGGACAGCGGCTTGTCACCCAAAGTCCCAATGCGGATATTGGCCTTGGTAACATCCGTTGCCATGGAGGTTAGCGTCACCTTAGCCGTCTGTCCATCCTGGGTGGTACCTTCAAGCAAAAGCTTAGAAGGACTCTTGTGGATTTCACCGTTATAGCGAATGTCCATTTCTCCGAATGCCGCCCGGGATGCCGCACTGACCCGACTCACCGAAGTCGGGTAGAACGCGTAGAAATTGGCGACCCCGCCGTTCTCCGCGTAAGCCACCGCCCCGCCGCCAGCTCCGGCTGCAAGGAGCGCCACACACCCGCCAAGCGGTAGCGTTGCCACCACGCCTGCTGCCACCGCTAACCACGCCAACCGCCGCTGCATCGCCATGCCAACCCCCTAGCTCCGTGAAAAAACGGTTACAAAAAAACCCGGCAAAACCGGGCTTCTTCAGCTTTTTGGTACCGAGAGTCGGACTCGAACCGACACGATGTCACCACCACCGGATTTTGAGTCCGGCGCGTCTACCAGTTCCGCCATCCCGGCAAAATACCAGCGTATATACTAAAGGGTCTGCCTGCCCTAAGCAAGACCGGACAGGCAATCAAAGATTAACGCCATCCCCAGCCTGGGCCTCCCCACCAACCCCAAGGTCCCCAAGGACCGCCACCCCAGCCCCCGTTAATAAAGACCGTACTCGTGGCGGGCTCACGTACTTCCAACGGCCACAAATACACGGTACCGGCCCGCAGTCGCGGGTAAGGATACTCATACCCTCCAATCTTTTCCATCTGCACCCCCGCCACCGTCCCCACAAAGGTAAGTTCCCTTCCCGCCGCGTAAAGCGCCGGGTCGTAGAACCCTGGGGCACAGGCGATAAATCGCCCTTCATCGGACTTTTTCCGACCCAGATAAGGCCGTCCATCCTGATGTAGTGGCAGCGCCATTACCGTAAAGCAGGTCTCCTGAGCCTTCGGCTGCGCCTGAATCAGTATTCCACCCCAGCGCACCAGCTTTCCGTTTTCCGCCCCCGTCTGCGCCTGACGCGGTGTAATGGGCGGAAACTGCCCACTCACCGGCGTAACCGTTGCGCACCCCCCCAAAACCATCACCGCAATCACACCCGTCAATGCCTTCAATGTGTTCATTGCACTCTCCCGCATCGCCATCATTCACAGACAAACACCACAGTGTGGACCATTTCCTGAGCACATTACTGCGTCAAACCAAGTGGCTGCAGGACCATATCAAGCGTCACAAAAGTTTCACCAGCCGGCACATGCCGACAAACGATCTCCCGCACGGTCACCAGTAGCAACTTTTTCGGCAACCCCAGTCGGTGTCCGTTCACACTGTCCAAGACAATTCCGCACAAAGCCCGCCACCAGTGACATTAAAAAGGCGCAGGCGCATCCCCTGCGCTTCTGCCAATTGACGGGCGATAGCCAGACCAAGGCCACTGCCCTCACTATGCCCGCGCGCATCATCCAGACGAATGAACGGTTCAAAAACTTTCTCCAGATCCGCCTCCGGGATTCCCGGGCCGGCATCGCACAGACGCAACAGGAGATGCCCCGGCATTTTCTTAAACTCTGCCGTCATCCTCCCGCCGCCGTAACGCAAAGCATTATCTAAAAGATTGGACAGCAGACGGCGCAAAGCCTCCCGGTCTCCCCGGAAGGGATAACGGCGCGGTAATACCGCCTCCCAGTGGCCGCCCTCCCGCGCGAAATCCGCGCCCACTTCGGTCAGCAATACCACCAGATCAAAATCCGCCACCTTCGCCGCCATACCACGACCCAGCGCAAGAGATTGGGCCAGCAACTCATCCATCCGCTCCATATCCTGCAACATACCATCCCGAAGACGTTGCGGCGTGGTCTTCGGCAACAGTTCCCAGGCCATACGCAGGCGCGCCAGCGGTGAACGCAGATCGTGGGAGATTCCGGCCAGCAACAACGACTGATGATTAATCATCGCCTGTAAACGGGTTCGCAGGTTATCGAAAATATTGAGGATATCCTGGAACTCATAAGCACCGCCGCGCGGCAGACTCGGCAGAGGTGCCTTTAACGATCCACGCAATGCCTCTGAAATCACGCCGAGAGGCCGTAATACCCGGCGTACCAGAATCATCGTCAGCACCAACAGCGCGAGTGTTGAAAAAGCCAGCACAAAAATCATGGCGACAGGAAGAGACGATGCCAACCGTCCTCGGTCAAAATGTACCCAAGCCGTTTGTCCGGAAACAGTAACCGGCACCCAAAACGTACGCACGCTTCCGCCCAACACATCCACACGCACGGGGTTTCCTAAGCGCCTGGCCAGCGCGCGACTCAGCAACCAGCCATATATATGCCCATGGGTGTGCTTTATGGAACGATCCAGATGCGCGGCAATTTCTATCCCATTGTCGGCCTGCAGACTGGCTAAAAAAGTGGGGCGCTCTTGCGGAGACAATTCGGCATAGGTTTTCGCACTGATCACAATCAAACCTGCCAGATCCTCCGCCGAGCGCTCGGCCAGCGGATATAGCACCGTAGCCACAATGATCACCAAGGTCAGAATCTGTAGAACAACAATGCCCAGCCCCAAGGTCCAGGCCGTTTGCGAAAACAGGCTGCGTCCGCGCCACAGGCTCATGGGACAGGCATGAACCGATATCCAGCGCCACGCTCTGTCTGCAAAAAGCGTGGTTGCCGGGGATTCTCTTCAATAATTTTGCGCAGACGGGTCACCCGCACATCTATACTCCGGTCAAAGCGCCCGTCCTCCTCTCCGCCCAACAACTGCAGCAGAAGATCGCGACTCAGTATACGTCGCGGGCGCTGCGCGAAGACCAGCAACAACTCCATTTCCGCCGGATTCACGTCAATCTCCATATCACCACGATAGAGTTGCCGCTCGGCCATATGCAAACGGAAATCACCAAAGTGGAGTTTTTCGCCACCCTCGTCTTTCCCGCTGCGACGTAACAAGGCCCGCAAACGCGCCACCAGCTCCCGCGCATTGAAAGGTTTTGCCAGATAATCATCAACACCGCTTTCCAGTCCAAGGATACGTTCTTCGTCTTCGCCACGGGCCGAGAGCATAAGAATAGGAGGCCCGCCATCCTTACTGCGCAACTCTTTGGCGAGACTTATGCCATCCTGTCCCGGTAACATCCAGTCGAGCACCATCACATCCACCGGACCCGCCGCCATTTGTTGACGCATCTGCTGTCCATTAGCCGCCAATAGCACCGCGAAGCCCTGAGCTTCGAGAAACTCCTGCAGCATGGCTGCAAGCCGCTGATCATCATCCACTATCAAAACGACTGCCATCTCGGCCTCGCAAAACCCTTTTCCGGAAATATTCTCGAAATATGTCAGAGTTACTATACCACCATAGGCAGCAACGGTACCCAAACCAAAAGGTGGAGTGGAGCGAAAGGGTCAGACAATCGGTCGACATAAACTTTAAGGGCGGGCGATTGCAACACAAGTTTTGTAGCGGTTGTTTTGCGGCTATTGGACGGACTTCTGGTCCGTCTTTTTTTGTGTCTTTAAAGCGATGGTATACTAGTCCAGATTCGCTCAACAA
>JAKBXD010000211.1 GCA_021840785.1 Pseudomonadota bacterium | reverse complement strand
CTCCCATGTATTGGGGAGCCGGTAGATCGTATTATGGATGTCACGAAAGTAAATGCCCGGCTTAATACAAAACGCCGGATGTTCAGGGCGAAAACTCCTCCGGCCCAATTTACAAATCAACTTGCGCCACCCCTTCCCTTTACGGCAAAACAATGTGCAAAATTACATGCGACCCTACCCCTAATAGTCCGAGTGTTAGACTCAACAACCCAAGCACCATCAATAGAATGCCAACTTTCACGAGACAACGCACTCGACGCTGTTTCCGATCCCACGCTAATGCGCTCAAGTGACGACTCATAATTCACCCTCACTTTCCACTTCCGTTTGCGAAGTAGCCTAGGCCCACACAGGATCATCCTTACAGAGAAGATGCAGAGTACCATCGATTTCCACCACATCAAGCAACATCTGGCCTGTCTCTCCATACGCCGCGACCCACAGCAGCGTCTGCTCCGTGATCGGATACTCTCCGCCCTTATATCCATGCATGATCTGCCCAATCCCCTGCGTCAGCAGATCCCGCAACGCCCCGACCGTATTATGGCCCTGGTCCGTATTCGATGGTTCCAAGGCCAAATCCTCATAGTAGCCCCGGTAACTCGTCATCTTTCCGTTCAACCACGGGCTTGCCCCGCGTACCTGGATCGGGCAGTCCTCGGCATAGCCTTCCAGGCGGTGCAACAACTGTCCCACGGTTAAATTCGCCGCCGAAGCGCGGCGGGATTGTTCCATCGCGTCCATAATCCCCTGAATGAAATCTCCGGTCATCGTACGTCCTCACTTTCTAGCGATACTCTGCCAACGTCTTCCATCCGTCGCCGAATCCAACGACGCAAATCCTGTTCTTCGTCCTCACGCAACGGGGTCTCCGTCGGTTCGAGCACCAGAATCCCATAGAAGCCCAGGCCGCCTTCCGGCACCACACAGATCAACCGCACATTGAGCGTCTCAAGCTCCCCCATGCCCCAATAGTGCGGCATTTCCCGCCAAGGCCACTCCAGCGGCAGGCACCGTTCCATCGCGACAGCATACAACACCGATTTGGATTCAGCCCACACCACCCGAATACTCTCTACATCCGCGTGCATCTGGCTTATTAACCAATCCGCGACCCGTTGCCCATCACTACGCTTCGGCGTTTCGTCCTTCGCCATTTGATCCGCCCCCTTCCCACGCAATCCACAGTTCGACCGTCGCGTCCTCCTCTTTGAGCCACACGTCCGTCAAGCGCGTATCCACCCCCATAAACTCCAACCGACGTTGGGTGTTCAGTCGGCGATAAGCCTCCCGGACGGCCTCGGCCCCCACTGATTGCCATTCATATCCGGGGCCGTCGTCATGAGGCATCCCGTCTGTCTCATGATTCGTCCTCCGTTTCTGCAATCGGACGGGCAACGCGCAGCGGCACCGGACTCGGCGGACGGAGCGCCTCCCACAACGCGACCGCTTCGCCATATCGGGCCTTCCGCTCGGTTTGATAGGCCCGCGTAGTACGGCCCCCCTCCGGAACTTGCAGGATCACGCCGCAATGCGCACAGCCGCCTTCCCATCCCTCCCGAATCCCATCTTCCTCATCCTCGTCCACGGCCAAACAAGGCACCGGCGCACCGCAGACGCAGGTCAGCGTCAACGGCGGCGGATCCCAGGGCTCCCGCCTCGGGCGCGTCAGATCATAAGCTGCTCGGGCCGCTTCCTGCGCCAACGCCGTCGTATCCCACCATTCCCAGCCCCAGGGTGACGGCTGCGGTTCCATCAACAACCACGCCGTAAGATCCCGATATCCTCGATACTCCCCATGCCCGCACGCGAGACGCATTCGCTTAGTCTCCGACCCGCTCCACAATTGGACCTCCGCCACGCCCAGTAATGCAACCAGCTGCTCCTGCGGATCTCCCGACGTAGCAGGAGAACCGATCGATACGTCCGTCTCACAGATGGGGCACCATACCGTCAGTTCAGTCATCTCGGGCGCCCTCCTGCGCCTCCGGTTGCCACCGGTCCAGACCGCTCACCTGTTTCAGGAGCGTATCGTCTCCCGCTTCCACCGCCGCCCACGCCGCGTCCCATGCGGTCGGATCCGCCGCCTCCGGCGGGATCGCCCACCCCATCAACCGACAGGTCGTGCGGACGCTCCGCCACGCATCCTGCCAGTCGGACTCCGCGTGCTTCAGCGCGCGGAGGGCGCGCTTCAGGTCCTTACGCTGGGTCCGCAAGCGCATCTTTTCAGCGTGCAACTGAACGAGCAGATCGGCCAAAGGATGGGACGCTTCCGGCTTGGCGGGAAGGGTGATCGGGGATGGCATACGTAGCTCCTCCTTGGGGGATGTGGGGGCCTTATCGAGGCCATAATAGATCCGTTCGTCGGGCGTCAATTGCCGCGTCGTGACGGTCGGATCGGGCGGATCCCGCGGGGGGACGCGCCAACTATCGTAGGGGGATCGGGGCATCAGTATGACCTCCTTCCGGCGGCGGGACGGGCGGGTGGTCCCAACACCAGGCATCAAAACACGCGTGACAGAGCCATTCGATGAACGCGATCGGCCCAGGGGAATGGCGGCCGCCGCCCCGCGTCTCCCGAAAGACAAACGGGCACCCGCAGGCGACGCAGAGGACCTCAAAGGTCCGGAGGGGCGCCGTGGCCTCTGCATCGGAATCGATCCGCCGCCTCATGTCGCGAGGCTCCGCACTTGCGCGCGCCGCTCCGGCTGGAGCGCGGGATCGCTGGCCTCCAGCGCTTTCCGGATGCGTTGCAGCGCCCGATCCCACGCGCCCTGCTCGGCTTCCACCGGATCGGCGGCCTCGTGCTGTTGAATCGCATCGCGCAAATCCCGAGTCGACCAGTGTTGATCGGCGGCTTGGACGATCCAGGCTTTCGGCGTGTCGGTGGTCATGGCGATCAAGAAGTGCGAGAACGAGAGATCGACCGCCCGATCCTCTTTCGTCGGAAACCGTTTGGCCGCCCGAATCATGCGGTTCACGGTGGAATCCGAGAGTCCCCAATCGGACGCAATCGCCTTGGTGCTGACCCCGTTCCCCTCTTTGTCTTCCAGCGCGTAATCCGCGACGCCCCATTGGACTTGGCGATCGGCATCCACGAGGTTCAGCGCGAGTTGTGTCAGTTCTTCATGCGAGCGCGGCATGAACGATCACCTCCAAGAGCAAATAGGAACCCACGTGGCCTTTTAATTCTTCAAGCAAATCATGGCCGCCAATGACCAATTCTTCGTTGGTATACAGATATCCCGTATAATCCCCGTAATACATACCGTATTCGACTGATGCTTTGCCCAACAATTCGGCGAGAACCTGTATTGCTGCTTCTTCCCAAGTGACGGATTGTTCGGCGCAATAATATCGGACGGTGACTTGCTTTCCGTGAATCCTTTCCAAACACTGAGCTAACGGTTCCACACAGTTTTGAACGCGCTGGTCTGGGCTCAACGGCTCCGATGCACATCCTAGCAAGTCATCTATTTCACCATTCCCCATCCATCCGAGCCAACCTTCCAATCGAATCACTTCCGATGCCTGCATCAGGGCTCCTCCTTCGGATATTCCAGCGAGACCTGAGTCCCCCGCGTGATGGCCAACTTGGACGGCAAGACGCTCACCCCGGTAATCCTCCCCGCCACAATGCGACGGCTCCCATCCGGCAAGGTTTCGCTTTTCTCGATGATGCCTTCCAGCCCAAATGCGATGTCAGGATCCATCGCCTGTAGTCTTCGGTCTTCGCGCGCTGTCGCAATGCCAAAGATCCCTTGGGCGGTTCGCTCCAATAAAATCTCGCCGATCTCTCCTCCGAAGACATCCCAATGCAACGGGAGGGGGCCGTCTGCCCATCGAATGCCATCCAGATTGAAGACATCCCGGTCGAGATCCG
>JAKBXD010000210.1 GCA_021840785.1 Pseudomonadota bacterium | reverse complement strand
TTCACATCGGGGGCAGCATTGGGTGTTTTCGTTATTCAATACAATGACCTTCCTTTCAGTGATAGGCGTATTGGGTATCCTATCAGACGGGTCCGTAGGGCCTATGGCCTCAACAGCGTCCACGTGTGCTATCGGTTGTGCCATTGGTAGCGGCAGACGCAGTTCGTTTAACCGTTTCGTTAGCGCGGCGGTGCTGACCTTGAAACGTGCCGCTAACTCACGAACGTCTCCGGCCGACGATACATAATTTCTAAGTAACCCTGCTGGTATCAAAAAGCTTGCCGCAAAGCGATCTGCTTCGTGCTCCCGTTGCGTTCCCGCGTGCAAGTCCGCGTTTCCAATCTGGTTGCGATGTATGATCCAGTGCCCACACTCATGCGCGATGGTCCATAAACGCCGCCGAGCCAGTGCTGACGCATGAGCCGTGAAAGGCTTGCCGCGTGGGGCCGACTCAAAAAATTTTTTCCGTAAAAGGCCTGGACTGATTTTGGCGGGTCTGCGATGATAGCATCGAGATGGTATAAGGAGTGAACCTTGCTCGATGCTGACCCGATTTGATGAACCCTTTTGGATTGGGGACCGATACTTTTCCGCCGACGATATTGCGTTGATTCGCGACACGTTGCAGCGGTTTCCTCATCTTAGCCGCCACGAAATGGCGGCCACCTTGTGTGAGAATTTGCCGTGGATGTCCCCGGCCGGCAAGCCTCGGTTGCAGGCCTGCCGGGAGTTACTCGAAGCCATCGACGCCCGGCACTGGATGCGCGTGCCGGCGAAACGAGAGCATCGGGCGGGGCGGGCCCGGCCCGAACGACAAGGCACCCCGCTCCCGCTCGTCGCCCTGGATGCGCCGCTCCGGCATGTGCAACCGATCACCCTCACGCCGGTCGCGACCGAGGACCTTCCGGTGTGGAATGCGACTATGGCCACGTATCATCCCTTGGGGTATCAGCGGGCCGTTGGCGCCCGCCAACAGTATTGGATTGTGTCCCAGGCGGGATCCGAGCCGGTGCAGCTCGGCGGCCTGTTGTTTGCCGCGGCGGCCCAAAAGCTCGCGGCCCGGGATGCCTGGATCGGCTGGGATGCGACGACCCGCGCCCAGTTTCGGGCGCGAATTGTGAATAATAGCCGCTTTTTAATACTTCCCGGGGTGCATGTGCCCCATTTGGCGAGCCATGTGTTGGGCCTGGTCGCTCGGCGGATTCGGGTCGATTGGCAGGCCCGGTATGGGTTTGCGCCGGTGGTGCTGGAGACCTTTGTCGAACAACCTTGGCGGGGCACCTGCTATGCGGCGGCCAACTGGCAGTGTGTCGGTGAGACGGCCGGGCGTGGGCGCAATAGTCGGACCAAGCACGCCGTGCTCCCCAAGAAGACCATTTGGCTCTACCCGTTGGTCCGGGACTGGCGCCGGGCCCTGGAAGTGCCGTGGCCCCCACCCATCGCCCCGGGAGAGGTCGACTAATGGCGCGGGCTAGCGCGCGCCCGCCGTTACGGGACGGGAACCCGGGCACGCTCCCCAACACCAAAGTGCCTTATCAGACCACCGCCGAAGAGCAATCGGCCCGGGAGGAAGCGGCGGCGGCACAATTGCAGGTATGGCGTCGCCATCTTCCCGACCTGTTCAAAAAACTGACCCACATTGCGGATCCCCGCCGCCCGGGGAGTGTGCGGCATAAACTGTCCGTGGTCTTGTTCTACGGCCTCCTGCTCTTTGTTTTTCAGTACGCCTCGCGACGCGAGGCCAACCGCCACGCCACGAGTCCCGCGTTAGCCGAGGCTTTGCGTCAGGTGTTCCCGGACATCCAATCGATACCGCACTATGACACGGTCGAACGCTTACTGCGCGCCATTCCCGTGGAAGACTGGGAAGCCCTGTTGCACGATCGCATTACCACGCTCTTGCGCAAGCATGCGGTCCAGCAATATCTGGTGGATCACCGCTGGGTGGTGGCCCTGGATGGGACGCAGAAATTCGCCCGTCACCAGCGCTTCGCGGATCAAGCGCTGCGGCGTCGGGTCTCCGACGACGCCACCCTGTACCAAGTCTATCTGCTCGAGGCGGTGTTGGTGACTGGGCCGGGCGTCACCTTACCTCTGTTGACCGAATTCGTGGAAAACCTCGGGGACGCCCAGGAGAACACCAAACAAGACTGCGAACAAAAAGCCTTCCGCCGCCTCGCGCAGCGGCTCAAACAATGGTTCCCCCGGAGCCGGCTCTTACTGGTGATGGACGGGCTCTATCCCAATGGTCCGGTGATGGCGCTCTGTCGGCAATATCGGTGGGACTTTATGATCGTCTTGCCGCGGGATTGTCTGCCGAGTGTGTGGGACGAAGTGGCGGGGCTGATCGCCCTGGATACCGAGGACGCCCGCTATCGGACACACCGCTGGGGCCATCGCGCTCAAGCGTTCCGATGGGTCAACGACATTGAGTACACCTATCGAGCGGCCGGTCGGGCCCTGCGGACCGTCGTGCATGTGGCGCTTTGCCAAGAAACTTGGGTGGATGCAGACGGGTGTCCGCACCGGGCGCTGTGGGCGTGGATCTCCGGCCAGCCGCTGAACGCCGACAACATTCAGGACCGGTGTAACCGGGCCGGACGCCATCGCTGGGCGATCGAGACCGAATTCCTGGTGGAAAAGCGCTACGGCGACCACTTTGAGCACGCCTTTTCGTACGATTGGCAAGCGCTGAAGGGCTGGCATTATCTG
Source organism: Pseudomonadota bacterium (assembly GCA_021840785.1). The sequence continues at coordinate 1,193 of JAKBXD010000210.1, read as the reverse complement.
ATGAAACTGGCCCACCTCTTGAATGTCTTAACCCTCTGGTCTCCGGTGGGATCGGACCTTCTGAAACGTCGCGGCTATCGGGACACCATCCGTTTTCTCCGCGAAACGTGGTCGGGCCGGTGGCTGTCCCCCGCATTTTTACAGACTCATCGCATCGGAGCGCTCGCCCCCTGACCGACGAGTCCCATCGCACTCCTTGTGCCGTTTCGTCCGAAACGGCTATGTCGCATGCGCTCTGCCCCATCATGTGCGTCGTCGAACCGTCACGGTGCACGGCTTCCTACCAAGTCGTCGACCTGCTCATCAATTTTCTTCAAACTGTTTTTCGTCATGCGTCAGCACTGCCGCCGAGCGGGCATCGTTCCGTTGATGAATAGAATCCAGTATCCTTTATGGGCTCTGATTAATCCAGAGAACTGCTCCACAGTGGTTCTTTCCACAATCAGTGTTAAGCCCAATAGTTCTACAAGATCAACAATACGTGGCAAGCCGAGTTCCGCATCAAATAACCGGCGGGCGTAGCGTTCCGCAACGCGGTCAATTTCGGTGTCTGTCATGCTTTGTCAGCCCCCGCCTCTCGGCTCGCTGTAATTTGAGGTTTATAATGCTGATGATTTCCGCCATATCATCTTCATCTAACAGTCGCTGTGCGCGAAAGAACATTTGCTGATGTGGATCTTGCACCTCGTCTTCCAACGAATCGTCCCAGTAGCCTGCGGCTCTCAATAACTCTTTATAAGAAATCCGTAGCGCTCGCGCTAACTGCCGCAAAATATCGGGCGATGGCGGGTTCGCGATTTTTCCATGCCGTATTCGAGATAAATAGCCAGCGTCCATATGTGCTTTGAGGGCGATTTGGTTTAACGTCGCCGGCGACATCTTATTAATTGCTTCGTCGATGAGCCGAGCTAGGTGATTCACACGATCAGCCGCCGTGTCTTCCACGCTCAAGCCCCCTTTTCTGATATCATCCTTATTTTCAGCATAAAGTACGGCGTGTTTTTTTTCACGCGCTGTAACGTTAAAGTGTTGTTTATGAGCAATGTTAGTGTTGACTAATAAATTTGTGTTTTAATACATGAGTATTTATCCGAAAAACGCGGGTTATTTAGTGCATCTATTGTTGCCTATAAACAACGTTTCTTGTATTATTGAGTTGCAAGACAACAACATTTTTGAGTTCCTTGACAAGT
>JAKBXD010000209.1 GCA_021840785.1 Pseudomonadota bacterium | reverse complement strand
GGGATCCCAGATGTAGACGACGATACCCTTGACGTGAGAGACAGGGCGGACAGGGCTCATGGTTGGGGCTCCGCAGGAGAGGGATCGGATTCGTCTGTGGGCCCACGCTGTTCATCAGGGGCCATCGGGGGGGATGAGTGTTTGGCTCTATACTCAGCCATCCACCCCAAGGTCCGCTTGTGGCTCATGCGCGCATCTTCTACGGCATCCCCGCTCAATTGAGGATCAAGCGGTTCCTGGTAACGTGCAGCGGCCTCCAACATCTGCTGACGTGCTACCGCAGCTTTTGGATTGGTCGCCTCCCGGATCGTCTGGAGAACTGTGACTCCATTGACGGGATCCTGGTAGAGGCGGCGCCAAGCGCGCATCCAGAAACCCACCGGGATCCGGGGGTCGCCTTGCTCCATCCGAACCACCGTACTGCGTGACACCCCTATGCGGCGTGCCAGGTCGCTTTGAGAACACTTCATAAGGTATTCCCGCAGGATGCGGAGGGATTCCCCCCATTCTTGTAAGACCGCCTGTTCTTCGTGGTCGATTGCCTCGATGGGCATAGTGGTCCTCCCTATGGTGGGATAATTGTATCCCATGAGATACAAAATCGCCATTAAAAGAGATGCCGTTCTTGATTTGGAGTGCTCGGCGCGAGATCGCATGTGTTATAGTGGTCATATTCGCACATAACCCGCGCCCTGCGTGACGGAGCAATCCTTTTGTGAAACCAACGCGTTTGTGTTTACAGACCCTCTCCAAGACCCCCGGCGTCTCTACCCCAGAACACATTTTTCTGTCGTGCGATGCCCGCACGCAAAAACTGATCTGGGTTCTTTGGGGGCGGGCCGTCCGCAATCCCAAGAGGCCATGGGGTGTCCCGCTTACCGTAGGGCTGGATGAGGATGGCAGCCATATTCAGACGGGCTTTTTGACCCTGGCGCGATCGGGAGATTTCACGGTCACGACTGAACATACCCATTGGCACGTTTGCACCCGCCCTCTCGAGGCGGCGCGATTTCTGGATATTGCGAACACCGATATATCGGATCCCGTGGCCTATTACGGGGATGCTGACTTCCTCAAAGCGGCACCACAGATCGTGGCCCGTCGCCGCGCGGAAATACGCAATCACTGCGTGAGGAACAGCTACCTCGAAGAACGGGGTTTCCTATCCGCATTAGCCACACCAACAACCCCGCTCTGACGGGCCGTATTGTTGATGTGTGCTATAGTGTTTGCGTTAGTCACCGTGCACCGGAGAGACCTTTATGCGTCCGACCCAACTATGTCTGCAGATTATCCCAACTACTCACGATGCCCCTCCCCATCTATTCCTGCCTTGCGATACTGCGATGCAAAAACGAATCATGGTCTTGCATGATGGATGTGTTCGACACGGTATCATGGCTTGCGATACGCCGATTACCGTGGGACTGGATGAGGAAGGTGGGCACACTCAAGAGGCCGTGTTGGCTGTTACGCGCTCCGGGGATATCACAATCACGATTCCGGGGCAAGGTGCCACATTTCCCTTAACCGTGACCCGTTTCTGGGAGATGGTGAACGAAAAATCGGCGGATATCGTGACCTATCATGGCGACGCTGATTTCCTGGTGACGGCGCCGCAAACTATTGCCCGTCAGCGTGTCGAAGAGGGGTGCGATGATAACGACGATTCCTTCGAGAACCCTGATGTTATGCTGGGGTCATCTCGGTTATGAAAACCCTGCGCATTCCCCTTATTTGTGCTGTTGGCCCACGCCGCAGCACCGTGATCCGTCTTCTTGATTGGTCGGTCGATGGTGCCATCATCGCGCGCTTGGCACGTCTGCGCCTCTTGTGCGCGACACAAAATCTTGAGTCCTGCCAGATCATGGTGCCCGCACTGGCTGATGATGGGTGTCCTGTTTCTATGGTCTTGACGCTCTATCGAGACGGGACGTTTTCGCTGTCCCAGGGACAAGATATCCGAAGCAAGAGTCTTCCGTTCTCTATGCTTTGGAGCGATAATTCGACCACACGAGATTCTCACAAAAAGCCAAACGATCTGAGCGAACCCATTCTTCTCGAGAGAAGCGCTACCATGACAACCGCAAACACTAATGATGTGGAACAGGCCCGTGTCCTCGGACACAGAGAGGGGGAGAACAATGCTCGCTCTCCCCAGATGAGCGACTGGGATGAGGAGGTTCTCGAGCGCCTGGCCGACCGCGACCCGCAGACCCTAGCGGAGGAATTGCCACGAATGGCGGAAGAGGTGTTGGCGACCTACTTGAGTCTTCTGTCAGCCAATGAGGTATTCCAGGATCCCCAGACACTCGCGGCTTTCAAGGATGGATACCGCGAAGGGTATCGGGATGGCGCGCTCCAACATGCCGACCAGTGGGCCGCCTCACGGCTTGGAAAAACGCAGACGCCGCAATAGCTCTTCGGGCAACGACACTAGAAGAGGTTCCGTGGACTGAAGTCCAGAACGTCGTCGTTTTCGATATGCGCCATTTCCCAATATTTTCTTCTTCTAGGGGACTTGTCGGATTCGGGGCGCACGGTGATCGGGGCGATGGTCATGATTGGTATCCCGCGTACCTTCTGCGCGTGGATCTTCTCGCCCCCCGTCCGTTCGGTAAGCCGCATATCCTGAATGGTGGGCGGCGCAGGCCTGGGCGGGAAGACCACGCGCGGCGTTGGTACCGCCACATCTGGTACCGGAGGTTTCTTGGTCTTGGGGCGATAAGCCACCCGTTCTGCAGCCATGCACAAAGTTTTCCGGATTTGGCAGAGCCGCAGATAGCCGGGACGGTCTTCGTGGGGCGTCAATCCAATGATCCACTGGGCTGAGCGGGGATCCTGGTAAGCCGAGGTGACGCGCCCTAGTTTATGGATGATTTTCTCCCACTCATGGCTCTGGGCTGGCCGCCCATACCAAGGGTGCAGGTCTTCTACCGCCAGCCCGATTACGATGCCATGACTGGTGGGGTAGAGCGTGGTCAAAAACCCTGCAACGCGGACATGATATGGGTAGTACCGAGAGGCGACCTTGGATGTCGCGGGTTTTATCTTGATCCACTGTGTAATGGGTTTTGTGCTGGCGACAACCTTTTGCGCGGCTATACAGAGCGCTAAGCGGATTTGGCGTGTTTTTGAGAGTATCTGATTCGTCGTGAGCAAGCTAACAGACTTTCGATGCGGGGCCATCTGAATCGTCCAGAGACCACGGGCGTTCCGGAATGTCGCTATGATGCACCCTAACCGTTTGACTGAGGTCTCCCAATCCGGATTTTCTGTATCTCGTCCATACCAAGGGTGTGTGGCGGAAACCGACATCTCCACAAGAAAACCGGTAATACCCTGGGTAATGGTGGTCGAATAACCCGCTATGGTGCGACACTCCGGCATAATGGGATGGGTATCCCAGAGATTACTATGAGCCATAGGCGCCCCTTAAAAGATCGCTCTCGCCTTCCCTCTCCTCTTCGTCCAACGCATGATGATGCCCCAGCCGGTCACCGACGCCCGTCACATTCTCGGCAAGCGCCACCAGCGGCTCCCGGTTCCAGGTCTTAGTGATCTCGCCCCACGCCTCGGTCTGGAGACGCTCTTTCAATTGCGCCAAGCCAAACTCCGCACAGAGGGACTGCGCGTCGCCGGCATCATAGGCCCCACTCCACAATCCCGAGGAGCCTGCGATCAAGGGCGGGGCTTGCCGCCAGTCCATGAGACGACGATTGCACTGAATCCGGTCCACATGGGCGGCAACCGCCTGCGAACGCTTGTCGACGGCCTGGCCTGAGGCGACCGCCGCACAGAGGGCCTCGAGGGTCTTGTGGGTCTGGAGCAGTTTGACGGCGGTCTTGAGCCCAATTCCAGGCACTCCCTCGATCCCGTCTGACTTGTCGCCCGCCCATGTCTTGGCCGTCAGGTATTCCTTGGGGTTGGCGAACGG
>JAKBXD010000208.1 GCA_021840785.1 Pseudomonadota bacterium | reverse complement strand
TCCGAGTGCGCCGGGGGCGGCCACCGTCAGTGTGGCGTCCGCGCCGAATACGAGCTTAACGGGACCGCTGGTGACGGCCGTCACGGCGGGGACGGGATTGACGGCGAGTAATCCGGCTGGCGTGGGTACCGCCGTGCTGAATCTGTCCAATGCGCCGAATAGCGCGTTAGCCGGGCCTTTGGTGAATGCGATTACCGCCGGAACGGGATTGGTGGCCACGAATCCGACAGGCGTGGGGGCGGCGAGTCTTAGCGTCGCCGCGATTCCCAATAGCGCGTTGACGGGAGCGTTGGTGTCGGCGTTAGCGGCGGCGGACGGATTGACGGTGAGCAATCCTACAGGCGTTGGGACGGCGACGGTAGGGGTAAGTGCGTTGGCGAATAGTGTGTTGACAGGACCGTTGGTCAATGCATTGACAGCGGGCGTGGGCACGACGGTGACGAATCCGACGGGTGTAGGAGCGGCAGAAATCAGTGTTGCGGCGGTGCCGAATAGCGCATTGACGGGTCCGATTGTAGAGGCGTTAGCGGCAGCCGATTCGTCCGTGCTGGTGACGACGCCGAGTGCGGTGGGGACGGCGTCGGTCGCGGTGAATCCGGCCTATGCGATGGGTTGGACGGCCGTGCAATCTTTTTTGACGGGATTGGCTGTGGCGTCTGGTGCGACATTAACGATTAATGGCGTTGTCGGAGGTACGGCGTATGGGGGTCCATTGGGGTTGGCAATTTTGGATAGCACGGGGAATGTCCCGGCTAGTGAGCTGGGTAACGTAAGTGCGGTGCTCCCGCCGCCGAGTCCGGCGACGACGAGTGTCTTAGGATCTGTCTTAGTGACGATGAGCCCTACTAGTGGGGATCCGACGACGTTTACGACCGCAGATCCCCGCACCAATCGGTTGACGAATCCACTGTCATATGCCTGGCCCTTTTAATAGGAGGCTGTTATGATTTTACCACGTTTAGGGGCGTTGACGATTGCGGCGCCGGCTGAATATTTGATTACGCCCCAGCAATCGGGGCAAGCGGCTTTTGAGGCGTTTTTGAATGAAGCGACCCATGAGCATCGTTCCATGATTTATAGTGCGACGTTGCCCTTATTTTACGACAAGCTGATTGAATATAAGCAGCAAGGCATTGACACCAAGACCATCTTTGATCATACGGAAGCGGCGACGCGGACGGAGCGTGCGCAGTTTGAGCGGCTGGTGGCGGCGGGGCTGGAGTATGGCAAAGATTTTTTAATTGGAACGAGTCCTAAAGCGCATGCAATTTTGCACATTAAGGCGACGTGGATTGATCAAGTCTTGGTGTGGCAGGGGAGTTGGAATTACTCCAAAGTGGCGGATGATGAAGTGAATACGATTGAGATCGTGCAGGCACCGGCCCTGGCGGAGCTTATGACGCAGACGTTTGATACGGTGTGGGCGTGGATTGCTGCACATGAATCATTTGCGGGCTTAGCTTGATTTTATTAGCGCGTTGTAGTACAGTAAGGGGCGGTTGGCGATGTATCGCGTAAATGAATTGCAGGCCGGGGATATTTTGCTCATGCGAGATACCACCTGTATTGATGCGGGAATTCGATTAGCGACGACCAATGCGTATACGCATGCGGCGCTCGTTGGGCATGGCGTGATCATCCAAGCGACGTGGCCGCGCGTAGATCACATTGCGTTGGATACGTATTGTGCGACGGGCGATCGTTTTACCGTGTCCGCCACGGCGCAAGAACTTGACACGGTGGTGCAAGCGGCGGAAGCGCGGGTGGGGCAGCGTTATGGCCTGGATGAATTGCTGCTGGATGCGGGGCGGTATATTGGACATATTCCGTGGACCAAGCGCTTACCGTGGATGAATCATCGATTAACATGTTCGGGGTTGGTGGCGCATGCGTATTTGCAAGCCGGTATTGTGTTGACGTATGAGCCGTTTCCATCACCGGCTAGTTTAAGTTACAGTCCACGATTGCATGGGTTGCGATATTGGGAGGGAGCGGCTTAATGGGAAGGCATCGTTATCAAGAATTGACGGCGGATGGGGCGGCGATCTTTGATCGGCGGATTCGGGATGTGTTGGGGAAGAATTATAAGCTGCAAGCGGAACTTCCTGACGCGGTATCGGGTGAGGCGTTTTTGGGAGCGGTGAAGAACCAATTGGCGTATGGATCCTGTTCGGCTGAGTCCGGTTGCGGGGTCGTGGAAGCGCTTTGGAAGAAAACGTATAATACGAACATTACGTTGTCGCCGATGTGTCTGTACGAAGAAGAGCGCATTCTGAGTACGGCGGCGATCGGGGGAAGTATCTGGCAAGACACGGGCGAGCGACTCTTGGTGACGGAATTGGCCCTGATGAAGTTCGGCGTGTGTTTGGAGCGCGATGATCCGTATATAGCGGCCGACTTTGTGCGGAATCTCGATCCGTTGCTGGCCGAAGCGGCCACGTATCGTATTCATTCCGGCTATTGGGCGCCTTCGCTGAATGAAATTTTGAATGCGCTGGCGTTGGGATACTTTGTGCAAATTGGCATTCAAGTCTACCCATCGTTTGAGTCTCCGGCGGTGGAAAAGAGTGGCATTGTTCCGATGCCGACTGCGCAGGATTTGGCCAGTGGGCCGTTGGGTGGGCATGCGTTGGTGGCCTATGGCTATAACAAGCAAAAGCAGTATGTGGAAGTGCGGAATTCGTGGGGGGACGACTGGGGGCTGAAAGGCAATTGCCGCATTCCCTTCCGCTATTTTGTCGACCCGTATTTGACGAGTGCGCGGGTCTATACCCTCGCCCCTATTACGGCGTAGTCACAAAAAGGAGTGCATGCATTTGTGGTCAGACAGCGAGATTGATGCGTTTAAGCAGCGGCACGATGCGGGGGAATCGTGGAAAGCGATTGTGCGGCGCGAAGGGCTGTCCATGAAGCCAGGTGCCTTTGCGCGCGCTATGCAGCGGCGGCTGCGGAAACGAGAGCGAGCGGTCGGGGCGCAGGTTGCCGATGCGGTGACCGCGGCGCATTTAGTGGAAAAGCGGCGGGAAGCATCCGAGCGGCAAGAGCAGGTGCAAGAGCTGCGGCGCTTGACGGATAAACGTGCGGTCATTGAAGAGCTGCAAGAGCTGGTGCGGAGTACGTGTGCTACGTTGCCGGTGCCAAAAGCGCTTACTGTATCGACATTGGGAAAGCGGGCCGAAACGCTGATCTTGCTGCTGTCGGATGTGCATGTAGGGCAGCATACCCCGGCGCGAATTAACGGCGGCTGGACACAAACCGTCGAGACGACACACTGGCAAATGCGGCAGTTAGCGGAGCAAGTGCTGGCACTGACGGGCGATTGGTCTGAGCTTGTCATTTTGGATCTTGGGGACGATGTGGAAGGGTCGAATATGCGGGTGAGCCAAACGCGCATTGTCGATCCGCTGGTGGCCAAGCAAGCGGCTTTGTATGGGCAGATGCTGGCGGAGTTGGTGACGACCCTACTCACCCGGTTTGAGCATGTGCGAATTGAGCGCATTCCGGGCAATCATGGGCGCGTATCGCCAAAAGCGGGCAATGCGGGCTTAGATGAATTGGATCCGGTGAATAGCTGGGATTGGATGGCTGGTGTGATTGCTGAGGCGGTATTAAGCCCGGCGATTACGGCGGGCCGTGTGGAGGTCCACAATCATGAAGGGTTCTATGGTCTTACGACTGTGCGACAGCATGCTGTCATCTTTGAGCACGGTGCAAGCTTACGGGGCGGTGGCTCGTTTGGGGGCATACCTTGGTATGGTGTGGAGCGCATGGCGGCCTCCTACCGAGACCTCGAAGGGGATTACACCCTCCTCGCCGTAGGGCATTGGCATCGGGCGTGGCATGGGAGTGCAGGGCGTTATGGGCATGTGATTGCGAATGGCGCCTTTCCGCCGACAACCCCATTTGTGGTAAGTAGTAAGCATCAAGCGTCGCGACCGTGT
>JAKBXD010000014.1 GCA_021840785.1 Pseudomonadota bacterium | reverse complement strand
GATCATTGGCTGACGCGTATTGCTCCCGCGCTGGCTGCCGGGAAGGTGGTCATCAGTGATCGCTATGAAGATTCCACCTATGCCTATCAGAGTGGCGGACGGGGGGTCACCCGCGAACACATCGCGGAGTTGGCGCGCTGGGCGGGGATTACGCGCCTTCCTGATCTGACCTTCTGGTTTGATGTGCCGCCGGAATTGGGCGCGATGCGTATTCGCGCACGTCGACCGGATCGATTGGAGCAGGAAGATCAAGCCTTCTTTAGTCGGGCGCGAGCGGTTTTTGCGGAACGCTGTGCGGCCGAACCAGAAAGAATCTTGCGCGTGGATGCGACCCAGACTCTGCCGGTGGTGCATGAGACTTTGCGGATACAGTTGGCGCTGCGCCTGGCGGCGCATTGTTCATGAGTGCGCAGCGTCCGACGCCCGCCGAATGGCAGCCGATACAAAGTCTGCTGCAAGCGGGATTGCCTCAGGCGATGCTTGCTGTCGGCGAGTCGGGGTCGCTGGTCGGACAGTACTGCGATGAGTTGCAGCAGGTGGCCTTGTGTTTCGCGCCATCAGCGCAGGGATTGTCCTGTGGAACCTGTCGTTCCTGTCGTTTGTTGGTAGAAGGCAATCATCCGGATCTGCTCGTTATTACAGCAGAAACGGGGAAGCGTATTGCGATTGACGCGGTGCGCCATGCCAATGACTTTCTCGCCTACACCCCGCAGGTCAGCGCGCGGCGCTGGCTGCGCGTTGAGCCGGCCGAAGCGCTGACCGCGGCGGCCGCCAACGCCCTCCTCAAAACCCTGGAGGAGCCCGCCGCGCGTGCGCACATTCTTTTGCGCAGTGAGCGTCCGTCGCAACTTCTGGCCACCATCCGGTCACGCTTGCAGAGATTGTCTTTTCCAGCAGCACGGCCGGGGCAGTGCGTGCTTTGGCTGGAAGGACTCGGTATACCTCCGGCGGAGGCGCTTTGGTTGAGCCGACAGTTTGCGAATCGGCCGTTGCGTGCCTGGCAACTCTGGGAATCCGGCTGGGTGACACGCTGCCCAAGCTGGATCGACATGTTATTGAGCCTTCCCCAGCAGAGCCCCGTCGCCGCTTTGCGTCTGGCCGATAACTGGGCCAAAGACGTTGACTTGCTGCTGCTGCGCGAGTTGATGCTGAGCTTGTTGGCCGATTTGCTCCGGCTTCGTAATCATCGCCTGGACAGCATCGTGCATGTAGACTACCTGCAGTCGCTGGAGGTCATGGCGCAGTCGGCTCAGGCGATCTCCCTCTGGGAGACGCTGGAGGAGTGGATCCGACTCCCAGAGTCTCTCGCCCAGAATCGCAATGTGGGTATGATGTTGGAAACGTTACTGTTGAACTGGATAAGCATTTGGTCCAGGGAGAAGGTGCATGGAATTACAAGCTGAGACGGGAAGTGCGGCAAAAGCGCTGTCCGTAGTGTTGCGGGACGTTGCCGCGGTGCAGCGCTACTATATGCCAAACATTAAAGGGGGGGGGGTGCTGGTGGAGACACCGAATCTCCTGCCCATGGGCACGGAGGTGTTGCTCATGATCAGCCTTCCCGACAGCCAGCCGCGGGCGCCTGTCATGGGGAAGGTGGTGTGGGTGACGCCACCGGATAATCGTGATGGCCGACCACCAGCCATTGGCGTTCAGTTCGTAAATGATCGCTCCGGTGTCCTGATGCGCATTCAAAACGCGCTGTCGGACCTGCCCAGGAACGATGGCGAGGTGCTGAGTTTTTAAAATGCATCATTTTGTGCCGCTTCCATATAGGGTCATTGCTCTCTCGTTGCCGTCTGGGTTACACTTCGTCCCCTCAGGAGAGGTGACCGAGCGGCCGAAGGTGCAGCACTGGAAATGCTGTGTACTCCAAAAGGGTACCGTGGGTTCGAATCCCACCCTCTCCGCCAATCACCGTCCATCAGCGGACAGTCTCAGGTTTTTCTATGGCGACAAAGATCGGTCCCCTCGCAGTGGTAGCTGGTGAACCCCGTCAGGCCCGGAAGGGAGCAGCGGCAGCCGGTGATCCAGGTGCCGGGGTGCGGCTGGTTGGCGTCGCCACCCTATATTTCGGGCGCGCATGAGCGCCTACCTCGCGCTTGCCCGCCGCTGGCGGCCACAACACTTTGACGATTTTGTAGGGCAAGGGGCGGTGGTCGCCGCCTTGCGCCATGCCCTCGATTCCGGTCGCATTCATCATGCTTTTCTGTTCACCGGGACGCGGGGCGTCGGTAAAACGACTCTGGCGCGGCTACTGGCCAAGTGCCTGAACTGTGAGCGTGGCGTTAGCAGCGATCCTTGCGGAGAGTGCAGTGCCTGTCGCGGCATCGCTGCGGGAAATTTTGTTGATCTGCTGGAAGTGGACGCGGCGAGCCGCACTCGGGTGGATGAAACCCGTGACCTGCTGGACAACGTGCAGTACGCGCCTACGGTGGGTCGATACAAAGTGTACCTTATCGACGAGGTACACATGTTATCCACTCACAGCTTCAACGCGCTGCTGAAAACCCTTGAAGAACCGCCGGAGCATGTCAAATTTCTGTTGGCGACCACGGATCCGCAGAAGCTGCCGGTAACCGTACTCTCCCGCTGTCTGCAGTTTAATTTGCGGAGGCTGGATATTCCACAAATTCAGGGACGATTGCAGCAGATCATGGCGGCCGAGCAGCTACCTGCCGAGGATGCCGCACTGCGGATATTGTCACGCGCTGCCGATGGAAGCCTGCGCGACGCTCTGAGTTTGCTGGATCAGGCCATTGTTCATGGTGGGGGTGCGGTCCAGCGTGACGGCGTGCTCGCGATGCTTGGGCGCGGCAGTGACGATGCGGTGCTGGGTCTGGTCGAAGCGTTGGTGGATCGGGATGCTGCGCAGGTATTTGCCATACTGGATGATCATCTGGCGCGGGGTATAGATGGCGCCGGCCTGCTCGATTTGGTCATAGAGGGCGTGCACCGTCTCAGCTTGGCACAATTTCTTCCGACAGATCCGGAGGATGATGGTGCGGAGCTGATCGCGCGCCTGCGTGGACGCATCAGCCCGCTTACTTTGCAGTCCTGGTATTTTTTGCTCCTTTCGGCACGACGTGACTTTGCGCTTTATCCGGACAGCCGCATGGCGCTGGAAATGGCTGTTCTGCGGGTATTGAGCTTTTCCGGAGCGGTATCGCCAGACTTGCCGCCCGCCGCCGCGCTTCCGGATCCGGGCATTCCGCATTTTGTTGAGTCATCAACGCTGACAGCGGAGCTGAGTTCACCGGCATCGCACCGGTCTGCACCATCGCTTTCCTACCATTCAGGGGACGCGGTTCGGGAAACGACTCCGGATAGGGTGGCTGAGACGGCGCCCTCGACGGACTGGCGTTGTGTGGTGGAAGCGCTGGCGGTTTCTCCCATGCTTGCCGAGTACCTGCGCTATGGACAGGCCCTGCGCTGCGATCCGGAAGCGGTGGAATTGGCCGTGGAGCCCAATTATTTGCCATTTCTCGTCAAGGCCGAGGCCCGTGGGGCGTTACATCGGGCGCTTACTGCATATTTTGGCCGGGAACCGCGTCTGAGCATCGTACCCCTTACCAAGGCGACCGGGGTGGGCAGCCTGGTGCAGGAAGAGAAAGCGCGCGCGGCTTCCCGGCAGGCCGAAGCCGAGGCGCGCGTCGCTGCGGACCCGCGCATAGGCGCGTTCCTGGAAGTCTTGGAGGCTCATGTGGAATCCATTGAAGTTATGGTGCCCACCGCCGCGAACGGCGGTGCCGTCGACTCACAGTTGAAGAGTAAACTAGAGAGGGGATGAAAGATGAAGGGTGGATTGGGAAATATCATGAAGCAGGCGCAGCAGCTCCAGGAGCGCATGCAAAAGACGCAGGAAGAACTTGCCCAGGTAGAGGTGCGAGGCTATGCGGGCGGTAATCTGGTAGAAGTCACCATGACCTGCCGGTATGACGTACGCCGGGTGCGTATTGACCCCTCTCTGCTTGCCGATGGCGATCGGGAAATGCTCGAGGATCTCGTGGCTGCCGCCATCAATGACGCCGTGCGCAATGCCGAGAAGGTCAGCGCGGAGCGGATGTCGGACGTGACGGGTGGCATGAATATTCCGGGCATGAACCTGCCTTTCTAGGCATTTATGGCAGATGTTCCGAGTATGGATGCCCTGGTGGCACTGCTCCGCCGCCTGCCGGGTATTGGCCCGCGTTCGGCGCAACGGATCGGCTATGAGTTGCTGGTGCGCAAGCGCGATCTCATGCCGCAACTGGCCGCCGCCTTGCAGCAGGCCCATGCCATGGTCCGTTTTTGTCAGCGCTGCAATAATCTGAGCGAAGCGCCGTTGTGCGCCGTCTGTCGCTCTGAAGATCGGGACCGTTCCATCCTCTGCGTCGTGGAATCTCCCGCTGATCTGCGCGCTATCGAAGATACGGGGGTGTTTGTCGGCGAGTTTTTTGTGTTGATGGGGCATTTGTCGCCCCTGGACGGCATCGGTCCCGAAGCCCTGCACATTGATCGCCTCAGCGCGCGTTTGGGTGAGGCAGACTTGCGGGAAGTGATTTTTGCGACCAATCCCACTCTGGAAGGGGAGGCCACGGCACAGTTCCTTGCCGGGCTGGTTCCCGAGGGTATGACAATCAGCCGTATCGCCCGCGGGGTGCCGGTGGGCGGCGAATTGGAATACGTCGATCGTAGCACCCTCGGGCGCGCATTGCATGGTCGCCGATTGCTCGATGAATGAGACGTTATCCATTGTTTCGTAAATATAAAATCAATTAAATTTTGAGAGGAAGCAGCGATCATGACAGCCATAGGCGCCACGCCTCCGGGTGGGAATGTGTTTTTTTTGCTGATGGGTGCCATTCTGGTACTTGCCATGCACGGCGGATTCGCCTTTCTGGAACTGGGCACGGTAAGGCGCCGCAGTCAGGTCAACGCATTGGTCAAAATTCTCAGCGATTTTGGTATTTCTACCATGGTCTATTTTTTTGTGGGTTACCACATCGCCTACGGCATCAGCTTTTTCGGTGATGTGAAGACCCTGACCACGGGTAATCACGGCTTCGAGATGGTGCGCTTTTTCTTCCTGCTCACCTTCGCCGCCGCGGTACCGGCTATTATTTCCGGTGGTATCGCCGAACGGGCGCGTTTTTATCCGCAATTGCTGGCGACGGCCTTCCTGGTGGGGCTGGTTTATCCCTTTTATGAAGGCATCGTCTGGAATAATCATTATGGCATTCAGGCCTGGTTTGCCAGCGTTTTTGGTGCGCCTTTTCACGATTTCGCGGGCTCGGTGGTGGTCCATGCCATGGGTGGTTGGATGGCGCTGATGGCGGTCTGGCTGCTGGGTCCGCGCAAGGGGCGTTACGGGAAAAATGGTGTGGTGCATGCCATGCCACCATCCAATATTCCCTTTCTGGCGCTGGGTTCCTGGATTCTGATCATCGGCTGGTTTGGCTTTAATGTGATGAGTGCGCAGCAACTGATGGCGGTGCAGGGTCTGGTGGCGCTCAATTCGCTTATGGCGCTGGTGGGCGGTATGCTGGCGGCCCTGGCGGTAGGGAAAGGCGACCCGGGCTTCGTACACAATGGCGCTCTGGCGGGTCTGGTCGCGATCTGCGCCGGTTCCGATGTGGTGCAACCCATTGGTGCTTTGGCCATCGGCGCTATTGCCGGTATTATCTTTGTCTACCTCTTCACTTTTGTGCAGCACCGCCTGCGTCTGGATGACGTGCTTGGCGTATGGCCGATGCACGGCGTCTGCGGCGTGTGGGGTGGGCTGGCCGTCGGCATTTTTGGACATCAGTTTCTCGGCGGCGCCGGTGGGGTCAGTTTCTGGTCCCAGTTGCTGGGTACCTCGTTGGGCGTACTGGTCGCCCTGGCGGGCAGCGGCATCGTCTACGGCGGCATCAAGTACTTCATCGGGATTCGTCTGGACCCCGAGGCGGAGTATGCCGGTGCCGATTTGAGCCTGCACCATGTCAGCGCATATCCTGAAGAGGATATCGAGAGGGCGTGACCATGAATGAAGCCTTTGTTGCCCTGAACTGGCGGACAGTCCCGACCCTGCCGGCGCGTAACCCGCAGGCGCACAAAGGGAGCTTCGGGCACGTTTTCGCGGTAGGCGGAGGGCCAGGCATGGGCGGGGCACTGGCGCTGGCCTGTGTGGCCGCCTACCGGGTGGGCGCCGGACTGGTGACGGCCGTCGGTCATCCCTCGGCCATCCCTTATCTGGCGGCATATCTGCCTGAAGCTACCTGGCGGGACTGGCCTGCGAGTTTCGCAGATTTGCCGGATCAAGCAGTCCTGGCCGTTGGCCCGGGCCTGGGTCAGGGCCTGGCCGCCCATGATCTTTTGCGGGAGATCGGTACACTGTCCTGCCCCCAAGTCTGGGACGCCGACGCCCTGAACATTCTCGCGCGTTTTGGTCCGGAACTGTTGGCCGCCGATGCGCTTCGTCTGTTTACCCCCCATCCTGGGGAGGCGGCGCGCCTGCTAGGGGTGCCGGTCGCCGCCGTTCAGGCCGATCGCGTCGCGGCCATTTGCCGATTGCAGGCCCGCTATGGCGGGTATTGGGTGCTCAAGGGTCACCATAGTTTGTTACTGGGTGGTGGTCGTTGGCTTTGCCCGCTGGGCAATCCCGGTATGGCGACGGGCGGCAGCGGGGATGTCCTTACCGGTATACTCGCGGGTCTGCTCGCCCAGGATTTGGAAGCGGACAAGGCCTTATCCCTTGGCGTGTGCCTGCACGCCCGCGCGGGTGACCTCGCTGCCGCGCAGATGGGCGAAGCCAGCCTGCTGGCCAGGGATATCCTGGCGGCAGTGCCTCGCGTACTACAGGAGTTAGCGCAAAACAATGACGGAAACTGAAGAATTGCGGGAATGGGATCGCCGTTATTTCTGGCATCCCTTCACTCAGATGCAGTGTTATGGAGACGATGATCCATGGATCATCGAACGGGCCGAAGGCAATTACGTGTACGATACGGAAGGCCATCGCTGTCTGGACGCCATTGCCAGCCTGTGGTGCAATATCCATGGTCATCGCCACCCCCGACTGGACGCCGCCCTGATCGCGCAGATCGGTAAAGTCGCGCACAGCACGGCACTGGGCGCGAGCAATCCCCCGGCTATACACCTCGCCAAGGCACTGGTGGAAATTACCCCGGCCTCTTTGCAGCACTGTTTTTTTTCGGAGGATGGGTCAGAAGCGGTCGAAGTGGCCATCAAAATGGCGGCTCAATACTGGTGTAATCTGGGCCGCCCTGAAAAACATCTCTTCCTGACCCTGGACAATGCCTATCATGGTGACACCGTGGGCGCTGTTTCGGTGGGCGGTTTCCCCTTGTTTCATGCGGTGTACGGCCATCTCCTGTTCCCGACTTTACGCTTGCCGAGCCCATATGTATTGCAATGGGAAGACTGCGAGGGAGATCCGCTGCAGGCGACCACCGCATGGCTGGCGACGCTGGAATCCACGCTCCAGGATCAGGGCGGCGAGATCGCGGCCCTGATCCTGGAGGGGGGGGTGCAAGGTGCTGCCGGCATATTGCCTTTTCCTCCCGGCATTCTGGCGGGTGCGCAACGTCTGTGCCGGGCCTATGAGGTTTTGTTGATCATTGATGAGGTCGCAACCGGCTTTGGTCGCAGCGGCAAGCTTTTTTCCTGTGAGTGGGAGTCTGTCGAACCAGACTTGCTGGCCTTGGGCAAAGGGCTGAGCGGTGGTTACTTGCCGCTGGCCGCGACCCTCGCCGCAGAACATGTTTATGCCGCTTTCCTTGCGCCTTTCGGGGAAACCCGGCAGTTTTACTACGGGCATACCTACACCGCCAATCCCCTGGCCTGTGCGGTAGCGCTGGAGAACCTGGCTCTTTTTGCGGAAGGCGCCGTGCTGGCCGCTTTGCCTGGGAAAATCGCCCAGTTGCGCGCCGGGCTGCAACGCTTTCACGGCCGGTCGTGGGCGGGAGAGGTCCGCCAGTTCGGTATGATGGCCGCCATCGCCTTGCGCGATCCCAGGACGAATGCGCCTTATCCCTACGCCGATCGGGTCGAATACGCGGTGTGCCGACGGGCACGGGAAATGGGCGTTTATAGCCGTCCTCTCGGCGATCTCCTCACCATAGTTCCGCCGCTGTCGGTGACAGCAGCGGAAATAGACATTATCCTCAACACATTATATGACGCCATGGCGGAAGGACGATCCTGATGAAAACGGCCCAAGATATTATGACGCGCGAGGCCATCACCGTGCTGGCGGATGATTCGGTGCAGAAGGTGGGCGAGCTGCTCCTGAGTTCCGGGCATCACAGCCTCCCGGTGGTCGATGGCGACGGTCATCTGGTCGGGATGATCGGTGAACGGGATCTGATCGATGCCCACCGCAAGGTGCATCTGCCCACCATGCTCACGATTCTCGACGGACTGATTCCGCTCGGCGGCATGCATGAATACGAGGAGGAATTGCGCAAGGTAACGGCGGTGACCGCCGGCCAATTGGCCACGGCCCGCGTCATCAGCGTAGCCCCCGAGGAGGATGTGGATGCGGTTGCCGAAAAATTGCTGCGGAAGGACGTGCATGCCGTACCGGTAGTCGACAGCAGCGGCCTCCTGTTGGGCATCATCAGTCGTTCGGACATTCTCCGGCATCTGCTGAAGCCCTGAATCGGGTATCTGATGTACTGGGATTTCGCAGATGCTGAAGCCTGCCGGGACTGGGGGCAGCGATTGGCCCTGCGCATCGATATCCCTGCGGTCATTTATCTTGCGGGCGATCTCGGGGTCGGTAAGACGACCTTGACCCAGGCCGTGTTGCGAGCGCTGGGTGTCACCCAGCCCGTTAAGAGCCCCACCTATACTTTAATGGAACAATATCAGACCCGCATCGGACCCGCGCTGCATCTGGATTTATATCGCTTGCTGGAACCTGAAGAGCTGGAATTCATTGGCATTCGGGATTATCTGGCCGAGTCCGCCCTGTGGCTGGTGGAATGGCCGGAGCGGGGTGCGGGTTTCCTTCCCGCTGCTGATCTGTCACTCGGCCTCAGCATTCTGGACAGTGGCAGTCACCGCCTTGACTGGCAGGCGCATCGACCTTGTGTTCAGGGCTGGGCCGAGTTTTTGCCACCCCCGTCCGGCGGGAGCAATAGCGATGTCGGCTGATCAAGCACCCCGCGTGCATCGCCTGGACGCTACTCTGGCCAATCAGATAGCCGCGGGTGAGGTGGTCGAACGCCCCGCCTCCATCCTCAAAGAGCTATTGGAAAACAGCCTGGATGCCGGGGCGACGCGAATCACGATTCATCTGGAGGGTGGTGGGGTCGACCTGCTCAGTGTTGAGGATGACGGCGTTGGAATATTCCCCGAAGACCTGGTCTTGGCCCTGGAACGCCACGCGACCAGTAAAGTGGCGACCTGGGAGGATCTTCAGGCGATCCATACCATGGGCTTCCGCGGCGAGGCCTTGCCCGCCATTGCTTCTGTTTCGCGCCTGGAAATAGTTTCGCGGGCGCATGGCCAGAAGCAGGCTACCCGTCTGCAAGTGATCGGTGGTGCCACCGCCGTGCCGGAGCCATCAGCCCGGGCACCGGGCACCACGGTCCGTGTGGCTGATTTATTCTTTAATGTGCCCGCGCGGCGCAAGTTTTTGCGCAGTGCGTCCGCTGAACTGTCGCGGAACCAAAAAGTACTGCGACAGATCGCTCTGGCCAATTTCCCGGTGGCCTTTCATCTTCTCCAGAACGATCGCGCGCTCGTGCAGCTTCCTGCGGCCCTGGATGCCGACAGCCGGGCACTACGCGTGGCCAATATCATGGGGGAGGGCTTCCTCGCCAACGCGTTATATATCGAGCAGGAAGATCAAGGCCTATCCCTCAGCGGCTGGCTGGGTCTGCCCACTTACAACCGTGCCCGCGGGGACGAACAGTATTTTTACGTCAACGGTCGTCCGGTGCGTGACCCGGTGATTACCCACGCCCTGCGTGCGTCCTATAATGACGTACTGTTTCAGGATCGCCACCCGCTTTACGTGCTTTACCTGAAACTGCCGCCCGAGCGGGTAGATGTTAACGTGCATCCCGCCAAGGCCGAGGTGCGCTTTCGCGATAGTCGTGAGATACACGATTTTCTCTTCCATACCCTGCGGCGGGTGATTGCGGAACAGGGGGGAGCGCACCCGCAATTGACTGTGCCGGTCCAGCCCCTGTCACCGGCGCCTGCGCTGCAAAGTTCGCTGTCCCGGGCTTATCAACACCCGGCCCAGCGACCGCTGAGTGCGGTGCAGGATGGATCCGGAGCCTATTGGGAACGACTGGTAGCGCCGGCAATGACTTTTGTGCCAAGCACTGACATGCCTGCGGCACCCCTTCAGGAGCTGGCCCCGGACTACCCTCTTGGTCAGGCCCTGGCGCAAATTCACGCGCGCTTTATTCTCGCCGAGAACAGGGAAGGCATGATCCTCGTCGATCAGCATGCCGCCCATGAACGCATCCTCTACGAGAAGATGAAGATGGCATCACAACAAAATGATAAACAAGTATTTATTATTCCAGAATACCTGCATGTAACAGCGACACAGATGGCGCGCTTCGAGGCAAAGCAAAACGCCCTGCAAGCTGCCGGACTGGAAATCAGTGTGGCTGGTCCCGGAACGTTGGCTATTCATGCCGCCCCCAAGGCCATCCCGGCCGCCACCTATGGACAGATCGTCGCCGACCTCCTGGCCGAGGAGTCGGCCTGGACCGGGAAGGACAGCGATGCCGCTCTCGCCGATATGGCTTGCCGTGCCGCCATTAAAACCAGTCGTCGCCTCAGCCTGGAAGAAATGAACAGCCTCCTGCGCCAACTGGAAGCCACTCCGCGTTTCGGACAGTGCAATCACGGTCGACCCACGGTCGTGCAATTTTCGCTGGCCGATCTGGACCGTCTTTTTCTGCGCGGACGATGATTCCCGCCATTTTTCTGATGGGTCCGACCGCCAGTGGCAAGACCGATCTGGCCTTGCGTCTGGCCGATATGCTGCCGGTAGACATTATCAGTGTCGACTCGTTGCTGGTGTATCGCCACTTTGATATCGGCAGCGCTAAACCCAGCCCGACTCTGCGCCAGCGATATCCGCACGCACTGGTCGATATCCGGGAGCCCGACGCAGCTTATTCGGCGGGTCTGTTTCGCGAAGATGCCCTGCGCTGCATTGCGCTGGCGCGGGAACGCGATCGCATCCCGCTGTTGGTGGGTGGCACGGGTCTGTATTTCCGCGCGCTGGAGCGTGGTATTGATGCGTTACCCCCCGCCGATCCCGCCCTGCGCCAGGATCTGGTGGCGGCAGCAGAGACGGCGGGGTGGCCGGCACTACACCAGCGCCTCGCGACCCTGGATCCGGAAACCGCTGCGGCTATCGCCCCCCATGATCGGCAACGCATTCAACGCGCGCTGGAAATGATTCTGAGTTCCGGCGCCTCGATCAGCGCTCATCGCCATTGGCAGGGAGCGTTCCCCGGTCCGCTCTACAAGATCATCCTGCGTCCGCCCCGGACCTGGTTACATCAGCGCATCGCGCAGCGCCTTGATGCCATGCTGGCAGAGGGTTTTTTGGAAGAACTGGAATCCCTGCGCCAACGTCACTACGCGCCGGAATTGCCCGCCATGCGCGCCGTGGGTTACCGCCAATACTTCGCCTGGCATGACGGCCTCTACAGTGCCGCAGAGGCCTATCAGGCGGCACTGGCGGCGACCCGCCAACTGGCCAAGCGCCAGGATACCTGGTTTAAGAGGGAATCAGCGCATTGTTACCTTGACCCCACACGGGGGGATGCGGCGTCACTGTTGTTACAATCCTTCTCTGATTTTCAGCAGAAAAATGCCCGTTAGGGGTTGATCTCGCAATGTCGAATATTTTGCGCCGGGCGTGATAACGATTGCTCCCCGGATATGCGTCCCGGATTGCCAGAGAAACTGCAGAATGCTAGCCTATGGCGACTTTAATTTTACCCCCATTGAGGAATTTATGGCTGTTGAGCGTACTCTTTCTATCATCAAACCCGACGCCGTTCAGAAAAATGCCATCGGCGCCATTCTTGGCCGTTTCGAACAGGCGGGCCTGCGTGTCGCTGCCACCAAGATGATGCACCTCAGCCGTGATGAGGCGGGAGGGTTTTATGCAGTACACAAAGCGCGTCCGTTTTACGGCGAGCTGTGCGATTTCATGAGCAGTGGCCCGGTAGTGGTTACGGTGTTGGAGGGCGAGGGCGCCATCGCCAAAAACCGTGATCTGATGGGCGCGACCAACCCCAAAGATGCCGCTGCGGGGACGATTCGTGCGGACTTTGCCGACAGCATCGATGCCAACGCCGTGCATGGCTCAGACAGCGCTGAGACCGCGGCATGGGAAATCGGCTACTTTTTTGGCCAACGGGAGATTTTTTCGCGCTGAATGATAGGCGATTCTTCTGTAGTTACCAAGGCCGTATGGCCACACCTGCTGGGACTGGATCGCCAGTCCCTCGCCGGATTGCTGCGCACCTGGGGAGAGTCCCCCTTTCGTGCCAACCAGATTTTGCAATGGCTGCATACCCGTCAGGTGACGGATTTCGCGGCCATGAGTAACATCAGCAAAGCCCTCCGCACCCGACTCGCCGCTGAGACCATTCTGGATGAACCGGAAATTATTGCTGATCAACTGGCGGCGGATGGCACCCGCAAATGGCTGTTGAAGCTTCCTGATGGCAATGCGATCGAAACGGTTTTTATTCCTGAAGAGGACCGTGGCACGCTGTGCATTTCTTCCCAGGTGGGCTGCTCGCTGGCATGCAGTTTCTGCGCCACCGGCGCGCAAGGGCTGAGCCGCAACCTGGAAACCCACGAAATAATCGCCCAGGTGCGCGTGGCGCGCCGCTTGCTGGGTCTGAATGCCATCACCAACGTGGTGTTCATGGGTATGGGTGAGCCGTTACTCAATTTGCGTCATGTATTACCTGCGCTGGATTTGCTGCGCGACGATTATGCCTACGGTTTGGGTGCGCGGCGCATTACCGTCAGCACGGCGGGGGTGGTGCCGGGCATGGATCGGCTGGGTACGGAAAGCCCGGTCAATCTCGCGATCAGTTTGCATGCCAGCCGCGATGATATCCGCGACATTCTCGTGCCAGTAAACCGCCACTATCCGCTGGCGGAACTGCTCGCCGCCTGCCGCCGCTACCCCCTGCCGCCCCGGCGCCGTATCACTTTCGAATATGTGATGCTGGATGGTCTCAATGATGCCGACGGCCATGCCCGGGAACTCCTCCGCTTGCTGCGGGACATCCCCGCCATGGTAAATTTGATCCCCTTTAATCCCTTTCCCGGTTCAAATTATAAAAGGTCGCCACAGGCGCGCATCGATGCTTTCCGCGACATCATCCTGCGCGGTGACGTGATGGCGGTTACGCGCCGACCGCGTGGCGATGACATCGCCGCCGCCTGCGGCCAGTTGGCCGGGCAGGTGCGTGATGGCCGGCGCAGTATTCCCCTGGCGGTGCATTCATGAGAAGGTTCGCGGGATTGGGTATGGGCGTGCTTCTCCTGAATGGTTGCGGGCTCTTTGGCGGCAATGAGGCGACTACGCCTGAGCAGCAAATGGCCGCGTTTATCGCCCATGAACACAAGGCCAACGCCGCCTCTTCAGGCTTCAAGCCGACACCCGCCAATACCGATAAAGCCAAGGCAGGCATCTATACCTCTCTCGGTAGCGCTTATTTGCAGGATGGTCATCCCCGGCAGGCGATCCGTGAATTGCGGTTGGCGATCGCCGATAACCGCAACTACGCTGACGCCTATAATATCATGGGCTTGGCGTATGAGCAGTTGCGGCAGAAGGAACTGGCACGTAAAGCCTTTCTCCGGGCCCTCTCCATGGATCCAAAAAATCCAGAGTATCTCAATAATTACGGTGCTTTCCTCGTCAATTCCGGTAGCTACGCGGAAGCTCTCGTCGAGTTAAAGCGGGCCACGGCCGATCCTTTGTATAGTACGCCGCAGTTCGCCTGGATCAACCTTGCGCAAGCCTACGCGGGGCTTAAGGACTTGTCGGCAGCGCGCGACGCCCTGAACCGGGCACTCTATCTGGTCCCCAACTATCCGCCCGCCCTGCAGATGCTTGCCGAGCTGGACTTTAAGGCGGGTAAGGCAGACGCCGCCTTCGATCACTTGCGGGTGGTCTTGGCGCAGGAGCCCGATAATGCCGATGCGCTCTTGTTGGCGGGGCGGATCGCCGCTCAACAAGGGCGAACAACGCAGGCGCAGTCTTTTTGGCAGCGTTGCGTGACGGCATCACCCTATTCTGTGGCGGGCAAGCAGGCGCAGCAATTATTATTACAAAATGGTTGAGGTGGCGGAGCCATGGACCCGATAACCGGAGACGATATTTCCCAGGACTTACGGACATCGCGGGAAGCGCATGGCTGGAGCCTGCGCCAGGTTGCCGAGCGATTGCGTATTACCGAAGTGCAGGTAAAGAATTTGGAAGAAGGTAATTACGCCGCCTTGCCCGGTGCGGCTTTCGCACGCGGTTTTCTGAAGAATTATGCGCGTCTGCTGGAGTTGGATCCGGAACCTCTTCTGAAGACGTATGATGCTTCCAACGAGGGGTCGGGGCTGCACCCATCGGAAAACGTGCTGCCCAACTGTGAAGGTCCGCTGCTGGATTATAGTCGACGCATGCTGACGTTCTCCGCACTGGTCATGATAGCCGTTATTGTGGCGGCCTGGTGGTTCTGGAGTCAGCAGCAGGCGCAGAGTTTGCCTGTCACCATGACTGCTTCGCCGGCGGCGGTGAAGCATCCGGCGGTTTCTGCGCCGGCGGTCAGCGCCGCACCCAGCATATCACCGGTCGTTCTGGCGCCGCATGCGGCGACTCAGGCTTCGGCGGTGGCGCCTGGTCAATCTGCTGTTCCGGTTGGGGTAACCCAATTTGCGACCGCAGCGACTGGTCCTGGGCTGACGTTCCAGTTCAGCGCGGACTGTTGGGTGCAGGTCAAAGACGCCTCCGGAAAAACCCTGCTCGCTGTCCTGGGACGTCGCGGCAATGTCTTGCGCGTCGATTCCGGCTCGCCGCCCTATCATGTCCTGGTAGGCAAGGCCAGTGCTGTTGTCATCAGCTATAATGGTAAGCCAGCGCCACTGCCCGCCAACGCTCTGGGGGTGGCCAGATTGCAGATTGGTACCGCATCGACCATCAGTACCTCTGTCAGTGGCGCCCATGTTATGGCCGTCACCCACAGTCAGGTGCCATCCTCCGCACTGCCGATAGCGAGTGTGGTTTCATCACCGGCAGCGGTGCCCAGTACCGCAGCCGTTTCCAGCGAGGCCTCCCATGCACCATGAATCTCCCATAAAACGGCGTAAGACCCGGCAAATTCACGTGGGTAACGTAGCCATTGGCGGCGACGCTCCCATTAGCGTACAAAGCATGACCAATACGGAGACCCGTGATGTCGCCGCCACGGTCGCGCAAATCCGGCGTCTGGAAGCGGTCGGCGCCGATATCGTCCGGGTGTCCGTACCCAGCATGGATGCCGCGGAAGCCTTTAAGGCGATCCGCGCCCAGGTGGAAACCCCTCTGGTCGCCGATATCCACTTCGATCACCGTATTGCTTTGCAGGTGATGGTAGATGGTGTCGATGGTCTGCGCATCAATCCCGGAAATATCGGTTCTCTGGATAAAACGCGGCTGGTGGTGGAAATGGCCAAGGACAAGGGCATTCCCATCCGTATCGGGGTCAATGCCGGGTCCTTGGAAAAGGATATCCAGGAAAAATACGGGGAGCCCACGGCGGAGGCATTGGTGGAGTCTGCCTTGCGCCATGTGAGTATTCTCGACGAATTGAATTTTCATGATGTGAAAATCAGTGTCAAGGCCTCCGATATTTATCTTGCCGTGAGCGCTTACCGGCTGCTCTCGGAAAAGGTGGATTACCCGCTGCACCTGGGTATCACCGAAGCCGGCGGTCTGCGCTCGGGCACCGTCAAATCCGCCATCGGGCTTGGTCTGCTTCTGCGCGACGGCATCGGCGATACGATCCGGATTTCCCTCGCGGCGGACCCCGTCGAGGAAATTCGCGTCGGCTTCGATATTTTGAAGAGCCTGCACTTGCGTCAGAAAGGGATTAATCTCATCGCCTGTCCATCCTGTTCCCGCCAGGAATTTGACGTCATTACCACCATCAATGCCTTGGAGGCGCGTCTGGAAGATATCCTCGAACCCATGGATGTTTCGGTGATCGGCTGCGTGGTGAATGGTATCGGCGAAGCGAAGGAGGCGGATATCGGCTTGGCGGGTGGGGATAAACGCAGCATTCTCTACTATCGTGGCAAGCAGGTCGAGCGGGTGGAGAATATCGATATCGTCGATATACTGGAAAAGCGGATTCGGGCGGAAATCGCCGAGCGGCAGGCAGCGCGACATGACGCCTGAGCCTCTTCCTGCGCTGCAAACCGGGAACATGCATGGCGGGTAAAGTGTTGCAGGCCGTACGTGGTATGAATGACATTTTTCCGGAAGAGAGCGCGGGTTGGCAGGCGTTGGAAGGTGACCTGCGGACATTGCTGGCGCTCTACGACTACGGCGAAGTGCGTTTGCCGCTCCTGGAATCGACGGAACTGTTTGCCCGCGCTATTGGCGATGTGACCGATATCGTCCAGAAGGAGATGTATACCTTTGACGACCGCAATGGAGATAGTCTCACCCTGCGGCCGGAGGGGACGGCGGGGTGCGTGCGTGCCGCCATCCAAACGCAGAGCATGCGCGGTCAGACCCCGCGTTATTATTATATGGGGCCGATGTTTCGCCATGAGCGTCCGCAGAAAGGACGCTACCGGCAGTTTCACCAACTGGGTGTGGAGGTCTTCGGGCTGCCTGCGGCGAGCACCGATGCCGAGGTGATCGCCCTATCGGCGCGAATTTTGCGGACGGCTGGCGTTACCGCTGCGCTGCAGATCAACTCGCTGGGAAGCCCGGCGGCGCGTGCCCACTACAGAAGCATGCTCCTGGATTATCTGCGCCCGCGCCGGGCGGAGCTCTGCGCCGACTGTCGGGAGCGTATGGAGCGCAACCCGCTCCGCGTGCTTGACTGCAAAGTACCCGCCTGTCAGGACATCGCACGCATGGCCCCGCATCTGGCGGACCATTTGGACGAAGACTCTGCAGCACATTTCGCCCTGTTGCAGTCGCTGCTGACAGCGCTTGATATCCCTTACCAGGTCAACCATAGCCTCGTACGCGGGCTGGATTACTATAACCGCACGGTCTTCGAATGGGTGACGGATGCGCTGGGCGCGCAAGGTACGGTACTGGCCGGTGGTCGTTATGACGGTTTGGTCGCACAGTTGGGCGGTGCTGAGACGGCGGCGATCGGATTTGCCGTAGGGCTTGAAAGATTGCTCGCTTTGCAAGCGCTGCAGGGGCGGGTGGCAAAAGCCGCTGCTCCTTTGCTGTTTATTGGCGCTCTGGAGGATGCCGCGGTTGCTCCTGCGTGGCAAATCGCCGAGCGGTTGCGAGACGGGGGTATCTCCGTGGTCACCAGTGGCCCCGCCACTTTCAAGACGCTCATGAAGCAGGCGGAGCGTTCCCGTGCCAGATTTCAGGCCGTTATCGGCGCGGGGCAACTCGCCGGTGAGACGCTGATCCTTAAGGAACAGGCGGGAGAGGGCCGTTGGCAGGGCGATCTTGACGCTTTGCATGAAGGACTGCGTAGTCTTGGCGTTGATTTCCCGCAGCCTGCACCCCATACTGTGCGCAATTTTGCTACAGTCAGAACCTTATCGTGACCGGTCCAGAACTCTCCGAATTCCTTTATCGCCACCGGATCTCTCTTGTTGCGGGTACCATTATTATCTTGCTCGCGGCACTGGGGTTTTTTGGCTACGAAAAATACCAGCGTAATCAAGTGCAGCGGGCTGCCGTACTGTATAACGAACTGGTGGGTGCCAGCGTCGCCGGGCAGGTCAGTACGGCACGCGCCAGTGCGGACACCCTGGTGCATCAATATGGGCACACGCCCTACGCCATTTTCGCCCACTTTTTTTTGGCGCGTATGGACAGTGAAAGCAATCAGATGCCCGCGGCGGAAACAGATCTGAATACCATCATCCAGAGCAGAAGCGTCCCAAGGGGCCTGAAGAGTATGGCGAAGCTCAGTCTGGCCCGGCTTTATCTGAAGCAGAAACAGGCACAAAAAGCGCTGGACTTACTGAAGGCGACGGACGTGGCCTTCGCCGCCCTGCAGGATGAAATCCAGGGGGATGCCTATGTGGAACTCCATCAAAACGGTAAAGCCATGCAGGCCTATCGGTCGGCTATCGTCGCGCTTCCAGCCGCTGATCCTTATCGCAGTTACCTGCAGATGAAGATGGCTAACATTGGAGTGGCACCATGACCTTGCGAATTTCTCTTTCATCCTTCCGACGCCCTGTGGCGCTGGGTTTTTTGGCGATCTTGCTGAACGGCTGTGGCATCATGTCCTGGTTCCATTCCACCCCATCCCCCAAGGCACCTCCGCCCATCACCAAGGGGCAGGATAAGGTATCTTTTTCCACCGAATGGCAGTCCCGTCTGTATGGTATATGGCAAGTTGATCCGTATCAGGGAACGCTGGTCGCGCATGGCCAGGGTCAGGTGGTGGTCGCCGATGCTTCTGGTCATCTGGTCAGCATGACGGATAGCGGTCACCAGATGTGGATGCGTAGCCTGGATGGCAGAACGGCGCGTGGTCCGACGCTGGCAGGCGGGGTGGTTTATGCGGGTACCGATGCGGGAAAAGTGTATGCGTTGACCGCCAAAGACGGGCACAAGCTCTGGGCTGTACAGCTGAGTTCCGAGGTGCTCACGCCGGTAGTCGCCGTGGACGGACATCTTTTGGTGCAGACGGCGGATGGTCACCTTTGGGCACTCGATCCTAAAGATGGCAAGGTGCAATGGACATTCTCCATGAATGAGCCGTCCCTCATCCTGCGCACCGTGGCTACGCCTACGGTGCATGACGGCGTGGTATATGCCGGTTTTGCCGATGGAACGGTGGTGGCGCTGAGTTTGTCGTCCGGTGCGGAGCTCTGGCGGGAGCAGGTCGCCATACCGCATGGCAGTAATGAATTGGCTCGCATGGTAGATGTGGCCGCGCGCCCGGTGATCGCGAAGGATCAGGTCATCGCCGCCGCCTATCAGGGGAATCTGGCCGCTTATGCGTTACAAGGCGGTACCCAGAACTGGAGTGTGCCGATGTCCGTCTACCAGACCCCCGTACTGGACGATGGCCATCTCTTCGTCGCCGATGCCGACGGGCGGATATCCTCCGTAGACCTCAACTCCGGCGATGTGCTTTGGCGCAATGACCGCCTGAGTGGGCACTATATAACCGGTTTTGGCCTGTGTGGCAGTGACTTGCTGGCGACGGATAATGCCGGATATCTCTATGTCGTTGATCCGCAGACGGGACACCGGGTCGGCCAGACGCGACTGTCCGACAGCGGTATTCAGAGTACGCCTGTCTGCCTGGGAAATGGCCAGATTCTTGCCTTCAGTGATGCGGGCACATTGTATCGAATCAAGCTGGCCAAGCGCTAAGGCTCCATTCATGACCGCGATTATCGCCCTGGTAGGGCGCCCCAATGTGGGTAAATCCACCTTTTTCAATCGCCTGACGCGTACCCGTGAGGCGTTGGTGGCGGATTTCCCGGGGCTCACCCGTGATCGTCATTATG
>JAKBXD010000207.1 GCA_021840785.1 Pseudomonadota bacterium | reverse complement strand
TATACCACGTGCAACCAGGGAGGGCTGCGGCACCTGGGGACACGAGGCCAGGGTCCAATTACAATAAGTACGGATTTAACTTCACCCGGCTCGGCGTCCGCGTGCCCGCTGTGGTGATCTCTCCCTTTATTCCCGCTGGCACCATAGATCATCGAACGTATGATCACAGCTCCATTCCACGAACGGTGGAAGAAGTCTTCAGTTTGCAGCCTCTGACCAAACGTGATAGCGCGGCCACCCCAGTCAACGCCCTCCTGACCCTCCCTGATGCCAGGCGGGATACACCAGAAACCCTGCCTTCCCACATTCCACCCAGCCAACCGACCGCAACGGCGCAACCAGGAAGCGATTCGGTCGATAGCGGGAACCTGCCGTTATTTCTTCACATCGCCATGCGTCACGAACTTGCGCTTTCTCATCCCGGACAACGGATGGCGGTGCTGAATCGAGCACAATCGGTGAGAACGAAGGCGCAAGCGGCACAGTACCTTGCAGAGATCACTGATCGGGTAAGTGAAGCCAAGTCGTCGCGTAGCCGCGATTAGGTGGTGCATCGACAAATGGCTTCGGGAGTTCGGTGATGATGTGTAATGTTGCGATCATGTACGTGCACTGGCACCCTAAGACGCCAGTCGGAACACATGCAATGTGTGCAACCGGCCAGAAGAGGTCAGTCGACATGGTCGCATAAATCACTGACAATTGAAGCATGTGGTCAGCTGATGTCAGGTCACGGAAAGAGAGCGCGGCACTATGGGGCAGAAACTTGTCGATCCTGATCTGGAGCTTTATGAGTGCGTCGATAAGGTTCTTACTATGTTTGAGATCCTATTGGCGTAGTACATAGTCCTGCGTCTATGACCTCGCTGGCTCTGAGTTGTGGCGGGCAAAATTCCCGCATTCTAAGCAGGAGACCTTTTATGAGTTTCGACGCATCCGCCACGCCCCCTGACATGATCCCCGCACCCGGGAGCGCATTAACACTGCGTTTAGAGGTCCCGTCGCTCAAGTCGCTCTACATTGAAATGTACTTCGGGGATACGCTCCTGAGCAGCGGTACCGCATTTCTTGCCGCTAACGATCAATCCTCGCACTGCGCACTGATTACGAATCGCCATAACGTCACAGGCCGACACCAAGAGACTGGCGAGTGTCTGGATAAAAAGCACTGCGCCACTCCAGACAATATCCGCATCTACTTCCACAAGCCCCCTCTGGACCTTGGAGAGTGGCATTGCGTCAAGCTGCCTCTTTATAAGGAAGACGGGTCGCAGTGGTGGATTGAGCATCCGAGGTTCGGCGCATCGGCTGATGTGGTTGCGCTAAATTTGAACTGGGGGAGTGATGTCAAAAAACTCCCTTATTACCTTAAGACCGACCTCGACCGTGCAAAGCTGGTGGTACGGCCCGCAGAGGCAATTAGCGTAATAGGATTTCCCTTTGGATTGTCTTCCACTGGGCGCTTTCCTATATGGGCCACCGGATTCATGGCTCAGGAATTAGGGATCGTAACGCCAGATAACCAAACCTTTCTCATTGACTGTCGCACTCGGCAAGGGCAATCGGGCTCCCCTGTGATTGCCTATAGAGCAAATGTATTTACATACGTCAACGACAGCGGGCGGATTTCGACCACAATGGCTGCGGGGACTGTTAAGTGGGAGTTTCTCGGGATCTACTCAGGAAGAGTAAATTCCGAGTCGGATCTTGGGCTTGTCTGGCACGTTAGCGCGATAGAAGAGGTTTTAGCCGCCGCCGAAGCAGCTATGCCCAAGCCTTCGGACACACTCCCCAAGCCAAACTGAATCGGCGCGGCTTTCGAGGAGGCCGGTTGGTCTAAGTTACGACCTTAGTGGGAGAAAGTTTGGGAACGACCGCTTTCGGGAAAATCGAGAGACCGCTCAGGGTCGGGAGCGGCTGGGGGCCATGGTTCCATAAACCGGACACATAATTCCATTCCAACCAAGAAGCCTTCTGGAAACGGTCGCCTTCGGGTCTCCCTATTCCAACCTTCGCCACCTTTGCCGCAACAGGTGGTTGGCCTCAAAATCCGCCGGTTTCCAACCAGTTTTTGCACATAACCCCTTTTCCAACCCCGCGCCACCCGGCGCGATCTTTCCCGCCCATATAAAAATTGCTATAACGGATCGACCCATCGCCAAAAAGAAGGAATAGGCCAATGGAACGAGCGTCATGAGGAAGAGCGAAGCGAAGGAATCAATGGACGGGGAGACCAGGAAGCAAATCCTCCTGATCAACGTCCTTTTCACCCTGGGGGCGGTCCTGTTCCTTTCCCTGATGCTCCTTACCTTCATCTTCTTGGTGAAAGGGCACTGGATTCTCAGCTTGTCGTCGATGCTGGGCGCTTTTTTGTTCGGAGTTTCGTCCGCCGGCTTCATGGCTTGGGCCGCCGTCAAGTCGGCGGAGAACGAGAGGATCGCGAAGGAGAAACGCCGCCCCGCCGGTCAGCGATAGGGACCGATCAACAGTACCAGCCAGACCGAGGCGACGAACACGAAGGCCGCCCCGTAACGGCGGACTGCATCCAGCGTCCCGGTGGACCAGCGAACGCCCCAGGCCGGCAACCACGTCTCGATGATGGTCCAGCCGTCCAGAGGCGGAATGGGCAGGAGGTTGACCCACGCCAAGGCGATGTTGGCCTTTCCCATGGTGAGGATCGCTCGCGTCCAGCCGGGATCGAACCAGCCGGAACGCCCCAGCGCCAGAAAGCCTAAAGCGGTGACGGCGGAGGCCACGGGCCCCGCCGCCGCCACCAGGCGCCTGTCGATGGGTCCCAGACGCTCCGGGTCGAACTCCACATACCCCCAGGTCGGCAAAAGGCCGATCTCGAAGACGCCCCGCCGGAAGACGATGACGGATCCGGCGGAGATTTTGCGGACAGCCCCTCTACCCGCCAGCCAGGCCACCGCCGCCGCGTGGCCCAGTTCATGGACGAGGATGCTACCCACGAACAGGGCGAGAGTGATCAGAATAGCGGCCATGAGCAATAACATTCCGTCTCCTTCAAGGGGCCTGGTTGAGCGTCGCGCTGCCGCTCGTCGAGGCCTCGCCGTTGCTGAACGTGGAGGAGGACCGGCTGCGGGACCGCTCGGCGCTGGATTCGCTCGTCAGAGCGACCTTGAGGGACCGCCCCCAGAACGCGCCGTCCCCCAGGATGGTCAAACCGCCCGCCTGGGCGCTGCGCTGGCCCGCGTTGACCTGCACGCCGGCGCAGCTCCAAGTGTTCTCCGAGGGATTATAGGCCGCGTCTCCCTTGACCGGCACCACGCACCCGTTGCCCGGCGAAAAGGCCGGATCCAGCAGGCGCATCGAGGCCGCCAGGGCGCCTCTGGAACCCGCCTCCACCAAGGCCCGCTCCGCCTCCCCTTGGGTGATCTCGTAGACCTTGCGCCCGTCATGGACCACCGGGGGCGCGGAGTCCGCCAGTATCCGCTCCGCGTCGGCGACCACCTTGGCCTCCGTGGAGTAGCAGAGGGTGGCGAACAGGGGTGGCGCGATCCGCGCCCCGTACATGGGGATCGCTTCCCGAAACCAGCGGGTCTTCAGTTCCCCCGGCCATTGGGGAGCCAGCATGGAGTCGGGGATCATCCCCGCCTTCTCGATGCCTTGGGCCGTGCCGACCTGTCCGTAGAACATCCGATCCCCGCTGCATAGACCCGTTTGCCCTCCGGCGACGCCCGTCCCGAACAGAATTTGCTGGGCCATGCCGCTGTTCGGGAGGTAGGGAATGACATGCGCTCCCGTCCCATGACAATACGCCCAGGCGCTGCCGACCAGCGGCGTCGCCGAGAACACCTTGCAGGACTGGACCAGTCGCGTCACGGCGGGGGAGGACAAGGCCATGTGCGTATTCTGTTGATCGTGGGCACCGATTCTGGCGATCGTGGGCACCCCTGGAGAGGGAACATTTTGGTCGTTGTGATTTTAAGCACGGGTGGTCAC
>JAKBXD010000206.1 GCA_021840785.1 Pseudomonadota bacterium | reverse complement strand
TTCAATAATCGGTATATAATACAAGGCCCACGACCCCAACCCCTTGCGCTGCAAGGGGTTCGACTTTGGGTACAACCGTAACTAGGAAAGTCCTGCTAGCTTAGGGCCGGTTCCATTATTTCAGTGTATGCAATGCTCTATCGTACCGGTTCATTGTATCTTAGAATGTTTGAAATTGTCTATACTTCACTGATAAATTTTCGGAAAGTGAGGATGATGAATTTAATTTAATTCCCACTCTGCAAAATAACGGTGCAATCCCGAATAGAGTACTCACTGCGCACAGAGCAGGAGTACCGATACAGATACGAAAGTTACGCAGTTGTGATCACCGTAAGACCCCTCCCTTGGTCCAATGTTTTCCCTCCATTGACAGCCGCGGCGCTCCATAGTACCGCTATGGGGGCCGACGATGATTCCGCGGGGAAACAGTGATACGATCAGCGCGAGCGGCGATGCGTTTACCGTGCGAGTTTTTGCCTACCCGGCGACCGACCCTCTAGATTATTTCGTGCGATTAGTCTGAACTGGAGTAATAGGCATCGAAGACGGGGTGGATGTTCGCGGATATTATGCATGGTCGTACGAGTTTTGTAGAATAGGGACGAGACGTGAAAAGCTTCTCAGCTCAAACGGGGTGGGGTCAGGATGACCGCGACGAAGTCACGGCGATGGCGGTATCGGATCACGGCGACACTGTTGGCCATGGCGGGCGTGGCCGCAACCGTGTCCCTGTTCCGCATTGTTTTCTTGCCGTCGGGCATTCAGGCCCCGGAACTGTGGGGATTAGGCGCCATTTTAGTCGGGTTCACGGGGGTCTTTTCCCTTGTGGTGTTTGGCCTGTTGGAAATGCAACAGGGACAGTTGCACGCCGCCAATCGGGAGCTACAGCGGCGGCGCGATGTGCTGCAGGGCCTATGGGACGCGACCGGGGTGGTCGCCACCTTACCGGACGTGGATGCCGTTTTGCAACGCATCGTGGACGTGTCCCGCCCCCTCTTCGGTGCGCAGTACGCGGCTTTAGCGGTCTTAATGGATGAGGAATCCCAGGCAATCCGGCAATTCATTACGTCAGGCATGCCGGAAGCCGAGCGTCAGCAGATTGGGCCCCTGCCCACAGGGCGCGGTCTATTGGGAGAAGTGATTCGGACGAAGCAGGTAATCCGTTTGGACAACATTGCGGACCATCCCGCCTCGAGCGGTTTTCCCTTGCATCACCCGCCCATGCAGAGCTTCTTAGGTCTCCCATTACTGTATCGAGGGGGCGTGGTGGGACATCTTTATCTCACCAATAAACCGGGAGGGTTTACCGCCCAAGATGAGATGTTGGCCGAACTCTTTGCACGTCAAGCAGCGATGGTCATTTCCACTGCGCGCTTTTACCAGGACCGCGAGGCGTGGGCGACTGTGGCGGAACGCGAACGGA
Organism: Pseudomonadota bacterium; assembly: GCA_021840785.1. The sequence continues at coordinate 2,537 of JAKBXD010000206.1, read as the reverse complement.
TTGGTCGTGAGCTCCACGATGGAGTGTTGCAGACGCTCTATGGGCTGACCCTGTCGTTGGAATATGTGCTGGATACCGAGACCTCCCTCAGTCGCGCCATGGAAGGGGAGCTGCAGCGCATTACCGAAACGTTAAGTCTCACGATGACGGATATCCGCATGTACATTCAAAGTTTAGGGGCGAGCACCGTGGACTTCAAAGTCGCCCTGACCGACATGCTGCGGCGGTCCGGGGCCCTGACCGACGTCCAGTTGGATCTACGCGACACCGAGTACTTGTCACTAAAGCCCGATGTCATCCACGACCTGGTTTTGTCGGTGCAAGAAGCCGTGTCGAATGCCAGACGCCATGGGGCGGCCGATACGATACGCGTGGGCTGGGATAGCACCGAGTTCGAGTACCAATTATGGATCGAAGATGATGGCCAGGGGTTTGATGACGCGGGTGACGGGAATGGCCAACATTTTGGTCTCATGAACATGCGACGACGCCTGGAACGATGGCAAGGGACCATGGACATTTCAAGTCGGAAGGGACAGGGCACGGTCGTCATGTTTCGGTTGCCGCACACCGCAAACCTCAGGGCGGTCGATGAAATTTCCTGACGATAGGGAGGCACGATGATGGGGGGGACCGAGCTGTCTCCAGTGATTCGGGTGGCATTGGTGGATGACCATGAAGTGGTGCGCATCGGGTTGAAAAGCTTAATTGACCATCAACCGGACCTTACGGTGGTGGGCGACTACGCGACAGGAGCTGCTGCCGTCACGGCGATTCCGCATGCGGCCGATGTGGTAGTGCTCGATGTGCGGCTGCCCGACTTGAATGGATTTGCGGTGTGCCACCAACTAAAGCAATTGGATGGTGGACTCCACGTGATCATGCTTACTTCTTTTGGCCAGGATGAGATGGTCATGGACGCGATTAATGCGGGGGCATCCGGATATCTCCTGAAAGAAGCCCGGGGCCACACCGTGATTGAAGGCATTCGGACGGTGGCCCAAGGGGGATCTTTATTTAGCCCCGAGGTCACGGCCACTCTGCTACGTCGTCTTAAATTGGGACAGTCTCCAAGAGACCCCGTGGAATCGTTGAACCAGACCGAACACCAGGTTTTGCTGTACATCAGCCAGGGGAAGACCAACCGGGAAATTGGGGCACTCTTGTTTTTGAGCGAGAAGACGATTAAACACTATGTGAGTAGTATTTTAAGCAAACTGGGGTACACCCGCCGCGCCGAAGCGGCTGCTCATTTTGCGCGGTTTCAGGCTGACCACCCCCTGCAATGATACTCTAAGCGACCAATGGTCCTATCCGCAGGGGCCATTCGGCCGTAGATTCGAGGACCGTAGGGCGTTTACAATAAAGTATCCGGGCGCGGGGACCATGCCATCCGCAAAGGCCCCACGCGCGTCTTGCTGCTCGGACCATCCAGATAGGAGTGAGCCCCATGGTTCAGGTCGATCCGGCTTTAACCGACGAAGAATTTCTGCGTTTATTTGAAAAAGGCGTGCACGCCCAATGGGGCTCGGATCAAATCGACTGGGGGGCCTTAGAAGGCCTATCCGTTGTAGACAAATTGTCGCTGGGCCATGTCTTGACCCCCGTGTATCTCGGCGAACAGACCGCGATGCTCGGGGTGAGTGCGGTGCTCCCTCTGATCCTCACGGGAGGCCAACCCGAAGCAGCCCTCTATCTCTCCAGTATGGGCCTCGATGAGGCACGCCACTTTCGCAATTTACATCACTTATACCGGGTCATGAAAGTGGACCCCGTCCCGAGCCGTCGGCTCCCCGAAATGTGGCGCTATCACGCCCGGCTGTTGCATAAGCATGACCCGGTGCAATGGGTCTTCGGGATCCTCATCAGCGACCTCTTTGCAAAAACTTTCTATGGGGGGTTTGCCGAGAGATTTCCGGATACCGTGGTCGGCCGTCTCTCACGGCGGACGTTACAGGATGAGGCGCGTCATCAAGCGTTTTCCGACCGCTACCTATCGGGTATCCTACCGACCATGGACGTCGCGGGGCGGCGAGAACTCCTCGTCTTGCGGGATGACTTATTTCGGATTATGGAGAAACTCGGCGATCGGCTCAGAGCCGCCATGGAAAACTTATCGTGGTCACCCGACACATTTTTGGCGGAACTCTGGGACGACACCGAACGATGGGCCGTCCGCCTGGGCTTAGTGGGGGAGCCGGGACCGTATCCCTCTTCGAAGCCACCAGGCCGCTTGTAACTGGCCCCTTTCTGTTCCGAAAATATAGGAGGGCCTTAAAGTGCCCCTGGGGCATAGCAAAGCACCCCATAGGGACAGACGAGAAAAATTACCGAGCGATCGGCGCCAACGTGACCTGGTAGCCGAGATCGGTCAAGCGTTTGATAGCGCGCCGTTTGACGGCTTCGGTGTCGGTCAAAATAGTCCACCCCCAGATCCACATACGGCTCGCCCCGGTCCAGCACAATCCAGACCCGCTGGCAAATGGAATGGGCCACGGCAAGCGCAGCGCGTTTCGGCCCGAGACGTGGGAGCAGCC
>JAKBXD010000013.1 GCA_021840785.1 Pseudomonadota bacterium | reverse complement strand
AACTGGGGGATGTTGTCGAGCTTGCGCATAGGGTGTCCGACGCACCTAAGCGGGGTTAGGGGGTTAGGGAACAGGCCTACAAAATCAGGAAAACCAACGCAGGAATGCTGCGGCAGTGAGGGCGGTGACACCCAAGCCGAAATCAGAACCCAGGATCCAACGCTGCACTGCCCCCGACCATCCACGCTCAAAATACAGGTAGACCATCCCGAGGATGATACCCAGAACTGCGCAAGCCATTTTGAGAAACAGGGCCGTCAGAGCGATCCCGTGAATGTCGGGCAAACGGCCATCATAGTAATAGCTGGTAGCCCCAAAAAGGATACCGGTCACCCCTTGGTTTACCCATCCCAAAGTGATTACCCACACCAGCGTCCTCTGCATGCCAGGAGAACGGCGCGCCAGCAAAAGCGCCGCGGCGCCTCCGCCCACGATGGCCACCGCCCCCAAGTTGTGCAACGCCTGAATGCAGGCATAGAGCAAAAGCTGGGCGCTGAAGAAAAAGCCCGGCATTTTTACTTAACCGTAACCACAATGCACCGGTTGACCCCAATGAGAACATGGGCCGCTGTAGCCTCTTTGATGCAAATAGTGTGTGTGCCGGGCGCCAACTTGCCTACAGAAAAGTTACCTTTCAATTCATGGCTCAAGCCAGCCATGTGGTTATCAACATAGACATGGATATGATTGCCGTTGGGGGCCAGAGTGACATCATAGGACAGGACCACGGAGGTACCGGCACTGAGTTGTGCACCATTGACAGGAGAAAGAATCTTGATATATTTTTTTCCGGACTCCGTGGTACCGCTTCCTCCGGTCGCTTTGTCCATATTGCCCACGGCAGGCTGCGATGGATGTCCAACTGCAGCCTCGGACGGAACCATCGTCGAGCTTAATGCCGCGGCGGCAAGCACCCATAGGATGCGGGAAATATTTGGGTTCATAAGGCACCTCCAGTGCGCGCCAGTCTAGTGGTAAGGCAGGATTTATCCCCACACCTCAAGTTTTCAGTATAGGAGATTGGTGGCGCAATGGAACACCCCTCGCACCGAGTAAATCATGATCGCGAAATAGGGGATTTACTTCAGCAGTCGCGTAGTTTTTTGAAGCCGTTCGTTGCTGCGATTCCAGGCGCGGTTTGAAGCGCTGCCACTGCGACCAGACGATTCGAATCAATTCAAAGCGAACGCCGATGGTCACATATTCCTCCCGCTCACCCTCGAAAAACCATCCGCCCCGCCACCAATGTATATCGTACCTGCCCGCGCAATTCCCATTGTCCATAAGGAAGATTCCGCCCGCGGCTCCACTGACGCCCTGTCTCTACCGTGAAGTAGGAGTCCGGATCGAAGATACAGAAGTCAGCGGTGGCACCGACCGCCAGGGATGGCACTGGCAAACCAAGGGCTTGGGCCGGGCCGACGCTCAGCAAGTGCAGCACCGTCATTAAATCCAACACCCCTTCATCCACCAGACGCAGCGCCAGGGGCAGGAGCCATTCCACGGCAGCAATGCCGAATGGCGCCTGGGTGAAAGTCATGCCTTCCCGGTCCACCCCCCAGGGGTTGTGATCACTACTGATGGCCGTTATAGCACCCATGGCAATGGCGTGCCGCAGTGCGTCGCGCTCTGCGACGGCGCGTAAAGGCGGCAAGATCTTGGCGTGGAGATTGAAGAAACCGATATCCTGCTCGGTGAGCAGCAGGTGATGGATACTCACCCCACAAGTCACCGGCTCACCACGCTGCCGGGCCGCCACAACCTCGGCCACCGCCGCAGCGATACTCAAGTGCGGAAAATGGATGGGGCAACCGCTGAGCGCGGCAATGGCGATATCCCGCTGCACGCCGATCTGCTCCGCCGCGGCCGGGCGTCCGCTCAGGCCTAAACGGATGCTCAGACGGCCTTCGTGCATCACCCCGTTGGCAGCCAACTCCGGCTCTTCACCATGGAGTAATACGGGCAAGCCCAAATCCGCTGCGTAACTCAGCGCCAGCCGCAACAAGGCCGCGCTGAGCACGGGCTCCTTGGCCTGACTGAAGGCGATAGCACCGGCCGCTGCCAAACCCGCCATCTCCGTCAGCGCCGTGCCCTGAAGCTGCGTAGTAAGGGCACCGGACAGATGCACATTGGCCAAGGCCAGACGATCCGCCAGAATGCGCTGTTCCTGCAAAACGGCCGGGATGTCGGCCATCGGCAGAGTGTCCGGGCGCAGTAGAACCTGCGTCACGCCACCGGCTACCGCCGCACGCAACTCACTGGCGAGGTCACCATCCCGACCGTGACCTGGGGTATGCGCCTGAAAAGACGTTTCAATGAATCCTGGGCAGGCAATCAAGCCCGTGCCATCCAGCACTTCTCCTGCCGTAAAGTCAGGAGGCAGCATACCTCGTGCGACAATCCGACCGCCCGCCACGGCCAGATCAGTAACCGCATCAAAGCCGTCACTGGGATCCATGACCCGAATATTACGGATGATTCTGTGCATGGATTTCACTCCCCGCCCGCCGCGCCAGCGAGGATGGTGAGCACCGCCATCCGCATCGCCAGGCCATGGGCTACCTGTTGGAGAATCACCGACTGAGCACCATCGGCCACCTCCGAGGCGATCTCCACCCCGCGATTCATAGGACCGGGATGCAGCACCAGCGCGCCTTGAGCTGCCCACTGCAAGCGCTCCGGTGTCAGCCCGAAACGGTGATAAAATTCATTCAGACTGGGCAGACGGTGCGACACCATGCGCTCCCGTTGCAGGCGCAGGGCGCAAATCACATCCACCCCGCGCAGACCGGCCTGCAGATCGTGGTAAACATGCACGCCCAGCGCCGAAAGCTCTTCGGGCACCAAGGTGCGCGGGCCGATGACGCGAATTTCCGGGCAACCGAGAATGGACAAGGCATGAATCTGCGAGCGTGCCACCCGCGAATGGAGCACATCGCCGACGATGGCCACCACTCGGTTTTCAATCGGCCCCGCCAGGCGACGGATGGTGAACACATCCAGTAAGGCCTGGGTGGGATGGGCATGCTGACCATCACCGGCATTCACCACCAGTGCCGAGTCGCCGAGATGGCAAGCGATCAGATGGGCTGCTCCCGCTTCGGGATGACGGAGGACGAAACCATCCACCTGCATGGCCATCAAATTATCGACGGTATCAATGAGGGATTCACCCTTGCTGGCACTACTCGTGCTGACCGCAATATTCAGCACATCCGCCGAGAGGCGCTTGGCGGCCAGCTCGAAGGTGCTGCGGGTCCGCGTGCTGTTCTCAAAAAAGAGATTGACGATGGTGCGGCCACGCAGGGTGGGGGTCTTTTTGACACTGCGATGGGCAATACTGAGGAAAGATTCCGCCGTATCGAGAATCTGCAGTAACTCGCGCTCCCGAAGCCCTTCGGTACTGAGCAGATGACGCAAACGGCCCTGGGCGTCGTATTGCGGGTTTCCTTCACCAAAACGAAAGGTGGCGGCGCTCATGGCTGCAGCCTCCGCTGCTCCAGTTCCAGACGCAAGGGCTCGGGGCCGCGCAGCTTGATGTGCGCGCCCGCTGTGGCATTCAGGCGTAACGCCGCCACATCAGCGGCCACTGGCAGTTCGTGCCCGCCGCGATCCACCAGCACCGCCAGGCGGATGCGGGCCGGTCGCCCATAGTCGAAGATTTCATTCATAGCGGCGCGCACGGTGCGACCGGTGTAGAGGACATCGTCCACCAGAATGATATCGCGGCCATCGACATCAAAGGGGATATCCGAGGCGCGCACCTGCGGGTGCAGACCGATCTGGCTGAAGTCGTCGCGATAAAAAGAGATATCCACCTGCCCCAGGGGCTGCTGCAAACCGAGTGCGGCGTGCAGGGTGCGCGCCAGCCAGACACCGCCGGTAAAAATGCCGATCATCGCCGCCTGCTCCGGATCAATGAGGGGACGCAGATCGCGCGCCATACCCGCTAACAGTGCAGTCACATCCCAGTCGGTCGTCATGCGTCGCCTCGGGCATTATGAAAGGTCCACAAAATCTCGCAGGCCGCGGCTTGATCCAGCAAACGGCCGCGTTTCTTTTGAGAAAAGTCGCGATCTTTCAGGATCAGCTCGGCGGCGTGGCTGCTCAGGCGCTCATCCACCCAATGGATAGGCAAGGAGAAGCGGCGCTGCAAACTTTCCGCGAATTTGCGCACCCGGCCCACCATGAAGCCCTCGCTGCCATCCATGTGCAGAGGCAGGCCCAGAACCAGCGCACGCGGCTGCCACTCCTTAAGAATACGGGCGAAGCCATCCCAGTCCGGGCCAGTTTCGCCATTGCGCAGGGTGGCAACCCCTTGCGGCGCCAAGCCCGACTCCCCCAGAACCGCAATCCCGATCCGACGTTCACCGAAGTCTATCCCGAGCAGCGGCCCGTTGTGTTCAAGCATGACCCGCCGCACCACTGAGCAGACGCATATCCACTCCCAGCAAGCGCGCCGCGGCCTGCCAGCGCTCACTGGCGGGCAGATCAAAGACCACTGCCATATCCAGGGGGCCGTGCAGCCAGGCGTTTTCCTTCAACTCCTCTTCCAGTTGCTGCGCGCCCCAGCCGGCATAGCCCAGGGTCAGCAGGTAACGCTGCGGCTCTTCGTGCTGGGCAATAGCCTGCAGAATATCCGGCGAGCTGGTCAACGCCAGGGCGTCATTAATCTCCAGACTGGAAAGCCATTCGCCACGCGGCGAGTGCAGGATAAATCCGTGCTGAGGCTGGATCGGCCCGCCCCAGTACACCGGACGATGAATCATTTCTTCAGAGGGCTGGATATCCACTGCACGCAGGGCATCAGACATATTGATATCCACCAGACGGTTGATGACCACACCCATAGCGCCCTCGGTATTGTGCTCGCACACCACGATCACGGTGCGATCAAAAACGCCGTCGTGCAGCTCAGGCATGGCAATGAGCAAATGATTTTTGAGGGAAGAGAAGGTCATAATTCCCATGATACGTGTTTTCGCCCGAAAACGGCAGGTGCCGGTGACCAGCCGCAGGGGCATAGCGGCATTATCGCCCCTGCTCCAGACGTTGCCAGAGCAAATCCGCGGCATCCACCCCGCAGAAACGCTTGATTTCCCGTGCCCCGGTGGGGCTGGTGACATTGATTTCCGTCACATATCCGCCAATCACATCCAGGCCGACAAAAAGCAGACCCGCGGCACGCAAGGCAGGCCCGATCGCCGCACAGATTTCCTGGTCACGGTCCGTCAGTTCCGCCGCAACGGCCAGTGCCCCGGCCACCAGATTACCGCGAAAATCCGAGGCCGAAGGCACCCGCAGCATAGCACCCAACACGGGCACTCCATCCACCAGGAGGATACGCTTGTCGCCCGCGCGGATGGCAGGCAGATAGCGCTGCGCCATCACATAATGTCGGCCCCAGCCCGTCACCGTCTCCAGAATGCTGCCGACGTTGCGATCCTGCAAGTGCAAATAAAACACCCCTTCGCCACCCCGCGCCGAAAGCGGCTTGACGACAATCTCGCCATGCTCGGCGAGAAAGGCGCGCAAATCCCCAAGATCGCGACTGACCAGCAAGGGCGGCAGAAAATCCGGGAAATGCAGGGCATAGAGCTTTTCATTGGCATTGCGCAGACTGATCGGATCATTGACCACCCACGTACCTGCATGCTCCAGCAAATAGCAGGCGGTAAGATATTCCAGATCAACGGGTGGGTCCTTACGCATCAGCACCACATCCATGTCAGAGAGGGGGCGTTCTTCCGGCTCACCCAGCGTGCAGTAGCCTTCCACACCATCGCGCGCGACCACGGCACTTAATCGCCCCCAGGCACCCCCATCACGCAGAAACAGGTCGGGCAGGGTAAACACCCAGCACTGGTGTCCGCGTGCCTGCGCCGCAAGAAGCATGGCGAAGGTCGTATCTTTAGCCGGTTTGATGCCAACGATAGGGTCCATGAGTATAGCGGCCTTAAGCATGCTCATTGAGCCACCTCCAGCGCATTCTGTAGCCGCCAGTCCGCCATCTCCCGTGTCGCGGCCACCAGCGCCAGGCGTGCAATAACGCCATAGGCATAATAACGGTTTACCGGCGCATCGGGCGGTGATTTTCGGCAAGGGACCACACAGGTCTGACCAAAGGCCATGGGCTCAAAGTGCGCTCCTGGGGCGTTGAGGTTCTCATCACGGCCGCGCTCCGTATGCACCCGGTAGAAACCACCCAACACCTGCTGACCGATCATGTACACGACCGGTTCGGCCACGGCCTCCTGGGCGGTTTGCTCAAAAGTGTAAACCCCTTCCTGAATAAAAACATCGCTCACCGGCAGGCCCTCTTTACTCTTGGCCATGCGGGTGCGTTCCCTGCGGTTGAGGTCCAGAAACTCCTCACCCGAATAGGCGGTCATAATGCCCATGCCATAGGTACCGGCATCGGCTTTGACGATGACAAAGGGCCGCTGGCGGATGCCGTAGTGGGCGTAGCGCTCGCGTGTGATCTCCAGCACGGCATCGACATTGGCGACCAGACACTCGCGTCCTTCGGAGCGCATAAAATCAATGCCCTGACAGCGGCGAAAAACAGGATCAATTAGCCACGGATCAATATCGATCACCTCCGCCAGCTCCTGCGCGACAGCACGATAATGGGCGAAGTGTTGGGATTTGCGCCGGTTGCGCCAGCCTGCCGCGAGGGGAGGCAGGACAGGCTGTTCCAGATGTTCCAGTATTTCAGGCACACCTCCTGACAGATCATTATTCAGCAAAATCAGTTGCGCATCGAAGCCCGCCGTCGTCAAACGCCCACCGATACGCTGCAACGGTTCAAGAAGGAGCAGGTTCCCCGAAGGCAAATTATAAGCCATGCGATCATCCAGAATCAGGGAGCCCACCCGCACTTCCAGGCCGGATAGTTCCAGCAATTCGCGCAAGCGCGCCACATTCTCCAGATAAAAGAGGTTACGGGTGTGGTTTTCAGGGATCAGGAGCACCCGCTCCAGACCCGGATAATACTGATTCAGATAATGTTGAATAGCCGAAACATAAAGCGGCGAAAACTCCGGATTGAGGTTATTGAATCCCGCTGAAAACAGATTGGTATCCACAGGTGCCAGCTTAAACCCGGCGTTGCGCAAGTCCACAGAGGCATAGAACGGCGGCGGCGTCCGCTGCCATTGTCCTCGAAACCAACGCTCAATAGTGGATTGTGCGGTGATCAGGTGACGCTCGATATCCAGCAAGGCTTCCACCCGATCGGTGGCCAGGAAGGGGATATCCTGTAAAACTTCTGTCATACGTTTTTCCTAGACCGCTCTGCCACAGGCACATAGTGTTGACTCTGTTCCCCTGTATACACCTGTGTAGGCCGGAAAATCCGGTTGTCCGCCAACTGCTCCCGCCAATGGGCCAGCCAACCCGCAGAACGCGCCATAGCAAAAATGGGCGTAAAAAGGTCCGCCTTGATGCCCATCTCGTGATACAGCACGCCCGAGTAAAAATCCACATTGGCATGGATGCCCTTGGGGCCGAGTCGCTCCGTAGCCTGGCGTTCCATCTCTATGGCGATTTCAAAAAGGCGACTGTGACGCAGATGACCGTGACTGGCCAGCTCTTCCATCGTATCCTTGAGAATCGCCGCACGCGGATCACGGGTCTTGTAGACACGGTGCCCGAAGCCCCAGATTTTATCCTTGTTAGCCATCCTCTCATCGAGATAGGCGCCTACCCGCTGGACAGAACCGATTTCTTCCAGCATTTCTATCACCTTCTGATTGGCACCGCCGTGCAGCGGGCCAGCCAGTGTCCCAATCGCCCCACCGATAACGTGGTAGGGGTTAGTGAGGGTAGAGCTGGTCACCAGCACGGAGAAGGTACTGGCATTGATGGTGTGCTCGGCGTGCAGAATCAGGCAGGTGTCGAGAATTTTGGCAAAGGCCGGGTCCGGCTCCCGGCCCGAGATCATATACAGAAAGTTAGCTGCATGACCAAGGTCTGGACGCGGTGGAATGGGATCATTACCAAAGCGCATCTGCTCCCACATGGCCACAATGGTCGGCATGCGGGCGATGATCCGCATCGCCATCGCATCCAGATGGAGCGTATTTTCGCGCTCAGCGTCGGAGAGCTCCTGCTGTGGGTAAAACATGCCCAGGCTAGCCACCGCACAGTGCAGCATATCCATGGGATGCCCGGTCACCGGCATAAACTTCATGATTTCCCGGACATTGTATTTGACTTGGCGATGGGTACGCAGCCCGCGATCAAATTCTCCCAAACCGGCCGCGCTCGGCAGAACGCCGTCCAGCAACAAGAGCGCGACTTCCTCAAAACTGCTATGCGCCACCAAATCCGCAATGGCAAAACCACGGTAACTCAGTAAACCAGCGACTCCATCAATATTGGAGATGCTGGAATGAGTTGCAGCCACTCCCTCCAGACCTGGCGTAAAGTTTGGCTCCGCCATACAGAACTCCTTTTATCATTCGGACGGAGGGCATCCTCAACAAAGGCCTCCAGACCACGGATCACCCGATCATCATAACCTGCCCGTAAAATAAAGGGGAGGCCATCGGCCTCCCCTTGGGGCACATCAGTACCCATATCCGGCAATCAAGCCGAGAAAGAAGACCCACAACCACAGGTCGTTGTCGCGTTGGGGTTTTTAATGACGAACTGCGCACCTTCCAGTCCCTCGCTGTAGTCAATCTCTGCACCTACCAGATACTGGTAGCTCATGGGATCAATCAGCAGGCTCACGCCAAATTGCTGCACTTCCGTATCGCCTTCATTCATATTCTCATCGAAAGTAAAACCGTACTGAAAGCCGGAACAACCGCCACCCGTCACAAAGACACGCAGCTTCAAACCTTCAGTACCTTCTTCTTCGACCAACGAAGCAATCTTGTCCGCTGCATTTTGTGTCAGGGTCATAAGCGGAGGAATGGAATCCAGATTGGTCATTGTTTCGGTTGCTGTGCTCATCGTGCATCACTCCATGCGCCGCAGCGCTTCATCCAGTGGATACCCGAGCATTTTGCTCGCTTTTACGCGCAGACGTCAAGCCGCGCCAGAGGCCTCGTTGACACTCACCCTGTGCCGGAATATCCGGGGGCACAGTTACCACTGCCAACCACAAATCAACCACCTGCCTTGACGGAGCGGCGCAGACGGGATAACAGACGCCGTGCCATTTCGCCGAAGAGTTCAGTCTGCGTTGGATGCGGATGAATGGCTTCGGCCACCTGCTCCAGCGTCAGACCAGCGCTCACCATCAGCACCGCCTCGCCCACCAGGGTATCCGCATGATCGGCCAGGAAGTGTACACCAACGATGCGATGACTCACCTTGTCGGCGACCATTTTGATCAGACCATCCGTCTCACCGGTCATCATCGCCTTGGCATCGATGCTCATCGGCACCTTGACCTCGACGGCGCCAATACCAGCGGCCTTCGCCTGCTCCAGGGACAAACCGACAAAGGCGCATTGCGGTCGGGTGAAAGTCACACCGCAGTCCTTCGCCGCATCGTAGCGAACGCTGTTGTGGCCCAGCAAATTGGCCGCCGCAACTCGCCCCTGTTGACTCGCCGTGTGGGCCAGCATGTAACCGCCAATTACGTCACCCACAGCATAAATATGGGGTACATTGCTACGCCCAGTCGCATCCGTAGCGATGGCAGCCCGCTCACCGAGGGTTACGCCGGCCGCCGCAAGGTTCAGACCACTGGTATCCGGACGCTTGCCGGTCGCCACCAGCAGCAAATCACAGTTGTAAGTCGCTGCCTCTTCACCGATCTGATATCGAACGGCTAACTGACCGACCTGCCCTGTGACACCCGCCACTTTGACGTCGGTCAACACCTGCAGGCGCGGACTGTTGTGGGCGATGGCCTTCATCAACTGTTCCGCGATCTCCTTTTCCATCTCCGCCACCGGCCGCGGCAAGGCTTCCAACACCCGCACTTCGGCGCCAAAGTCATGGAACATCTGCGCCATTTCCATGCCGATGGCTCCCGCACCGATGACGCAGAGGCGTTTGGGGGGCTGCTTCAAGTCCCAGACCGTATCAGAAGTCACGGCGGCGCCATTTTTTAACGCTTCCTGAATACCGGGAATCGGCGGCACAAAGGCCGGAGCACCCGTAGCGATGACACAAGCGCCAAAAGTCAGGGTTCGCGCATCTTTACCGCTGATCTCGACACTATGATCGCCGGTGAAGCGGGCGTAGCCTTCCAGTACCTGAATCTTCATGCCCTGATCGGTTTTTAGGGCCATTTCCCCGCGCGTCTGGAGAATACCACGGCGATGCTGCTCCAGTCGCACCCAATCCAAACTGGGCTTGCCAAAGCTAAGGCCCATGGCGGCATCATGCTCACGATCTCGGATATGGTCTGCGGCGGCGCGCCAAGCTTTGGAGGGGATACAGCCGCGCCAGAGACATTCGCCACCAGGCAAAGGCGCGTTGTTAACCATTGCGGTCTTGACACCGTTCTCCACCAACTCGCGGGCACAGTCTTCACCACCAGGGCCCGCACCGATGACCAACACCTGCACATCATAATTCCCTTCAGGAATCACCGGCCCCGTGCTGGCCAGCCAAGCCTCCGGATGCTCGATCGCCTGTTTCAGATCTTTGAGAAACAGGGCCGCCTCGGCGCCGTTCACCACCCGATGATCCGCAGTAATGGTGATGGGCATACCTTCGGGGCCGTTGCCGGCAATAGCAATGATGGCCGACGTGCCCGGAGTGACGATCGCATCGAACTGGGCGATGCCATACATGCCCATGTTGGAGATAGTGAAGGTGGGATGGGTGTATTCGGACGGGCTGAGACGACGTTTGCGCGCCTTCTCCAGCAGCGGGGTCCATTCTGCTTGCAACTGATCAAAACCCTTGCCTTCTACCCCACGTAGCACCGGCACCACCAACCCGCCATCTTCCGTGGTCGCGGCAATACCGATGTCATGCTGGCCACGTTCGACAATTTTATCCGTGGGCTGATAGGCGGCGTTCACCAAGGGATGCTTGCCTAGCGCCTGTGAAGCGGCCTTGGCGATAGCCACAGTGACGGAAATCTGGTGTGCCTTGGCCGCGCGGATCAAGGCCTCGGGCCTGGCCCGCACCGTGACATGAAAAACCGGGATACTCAGGGAGGCAACCATCGCCTGACTGATGGCTCTTTCGATGGCCGTCATGGCGCGGCCGTTGCCGGGCACAGCAGGCTCACTGGGACGGGTGGATGCGGCTGGTGCCGTATCGCCGCCAGCCGCGAGGACGTCGGCGGCGATAATCACGCCGGCTGGACCGCTGCCACGCAGCCTGTTGAGATCCACCCCCTGCTGACCCGCCAACTGCCGAGCGAAGGGGCTGGCCGCGCCCTGCTGCGGGCGCGGGGCCGGATGCGTGCCCGACACCAGAGCAGGCATGGTGGCGATCACGGGCGTTGCGGAGCCATGCACGGAACTGACTTTGCCCGCCGTACCGGTGCCGGCTGCCGCGCTGTCGCGCTGCACCTGCTCCGGCGATGCCACCAGCCAAGCGATAGGTTCGCCTACCGGCACTACCGCATCCGCCGCCACCAACGGACCGGAAAGGTAACCTTCACGAAAAACCTCCACATCCATGATGGCCTTGTCCGTTTCCACCGTCGCCACCACATCCCCACGCTGGATTTTGTCACCCAGAGATTTTTCCCAGGACACCAGCACGCCCTCGGTCATGGTATCGGAGAGCTGCGGCATTTTCACCGCATAGCCCTCAGGGAGGGATACCGCGGCGGGCGCCGGCTCTGGTGTGCCGGCAGCAGCAGGCGCCACTACCGTCGCCGCCGCACTATCGGTGATGTAGCCGATAGCCTCGCCCACCGGGAGGACACTGTCGGCCTCGGCCAGAGGCCCGGCCAGATAACCCGAGCGGAACACCTCCACATCCATAATGGCTTTATCCGTTTCTATCGTCGCCACCACATCGCCGCGCTCCACCCGTGCGCCCACGGCCTTCTCCCAGGAAACGAGCACACCCTCCGTCATGGTGTCAGTAAGTTGCGGCATCTTGATGACGTAAGGTTCGGCCATGTTTCACCATTATTCATTCAAATCGAGATCGAGAAGGAGATCGTGTCGCCGTTCGCCGAACGAGCCACGATCAACCAACCACCAGAACAGGTCGCCGGATACTACTACCGACCCAGCATTTTCCGCACAGCGGCGACCACATCCCCGGCATTGGGAATCGCCGCTTTTTCCAAGCGACGATTATAAGGAATGGGCACATCCAGGGCATGCACTCGCACGGGTGCAGCATCGAGATCGAAAAAACATTCCTCGTTGATGATTGCGATCACCTCAGAACCTACGCCTACAGGCGCCTCGTCTTCTTCGACAATAATGGCGCGATGCGTCTTGTGTACGCTGGCCGCGATACCAGCCCGATCCATGGGCTTGAGTGCCCGCAGATCGATGACCTCGGCATCAATACCATGTTCCTGCGCCAGTTGCTGTGCTGCCTCCAGCGCCCAATGCACGCTGATGTTGTAGGCAAAAATGCTGACATCTTTACCGGGCCGCATCACTTCCACCCCTTCCAGCGGGGTGAAGAACTCCGTATCCGGTATCTCGCCCTTGAGGTTGTACATACTTTCGTGCTCAATGATCACCACCGGATCATCGCAACGCACGGCGCTTTTCAGCAGGCCGTAGGCGTCGCGCGGCGTTGCCGGGGTCACCACCCGCAGGCCGGAAATACCCATGAAGACTTTCTCCATGCGCGCCGAATGCTGGGCACCCAACTGATGTGCCGTGCCGCCCGGCACCCGCATCACAAAGGGACAGCGGATACGACCACCGGACATGTAATGGATTTTCGCGGCGTTGTTCATGAGCTGATCCATGGCGAGCCAGGCGAAATTGACGCTCATAATTTCGACGATGGGACGGGCCCCGATCATGGCCGCACCGACACCGATGCCCGTGTAGCTGTTTTCGGAGATGGGGGTATCGACTACCCGCTGCTCGCCGTACTTGGCGAAGAGACCGCTGGTCGCCTTGTAGGTGCCGCCAGCGACGCCAATATCCTCACCCATGGCAAAGACCAGCGGGTCCCGCGCCATTTCCTCATCGTGGGCGCGCAGAATACCCTGCCAATACATCATTTCAGCCATGGCTGCTTGCCTCCTTCTGTATACACATAACGGGCAACGTCCTCGACGCGCGGCTCCGGACTCTCGGTGGCAAAACGCACGATCTCGTTCTCGATTTCGTCCTGAATGGCCGCGTCCATGGCGTGGAACATATCCTCGCTGAGCACCCCGGCCTCTATCAGGCGACGTTTATAAATACCAATAGGATCGCGCAGTGCCCATTCTTCCACCTCTTCTTTGGAGCGGTAAGCACCGGAATCTGACATGGAGTGACCGCGCAGACGGTAGGTCATCAATTCCAGAAAGTAGGGCTTACGCTTTTCACGCACATGCTGCACCGCCTTTTCGGCGTGGGCCATGACCACATCGATATCCTGACCGTCGCACTGCGCCGCCTCCATGCCATAAGAGACCACACGCTTGTATTGATTAATTTCCACCGTCGAACGTTCGATGGCGGTACCGATGCCATACAGATTGTTTTCGCAGATAAAGAGCACCGGCAGATTCCACAGGCTCGCCATGTTCATGGTCTCATGGAAAGTACCCTGATTGTTGGCACCATCACCCAGGAAACAGATGGAGATTTCATCGCTGCCACGCAACTGGATCGCCTTAGCGAAACCAGCGGCTAGCGGAAAGGGCCCACCGACCAGCGCGTAGCCACCCATGAAGTGCACATCAGGATCAAAGAGATGCATGGAGCCACCACGGCCCTTGGAGCAGCCCGTTTCCTTGCCAAAGAGCTCTGCCATCAACACCTTGGGATCCATCCCCGACTTCAGTGCATGAATGTGGTCGCGATAACCGGTCACCACATAGTCCGAACCAGTGCGGGCCTTTTCCAGCACACCGATGGCACAGGCTTCCTGACCAGGATAAAGATGCAAAAAACCGCCGATCTGGCGTTCGTGATAGGCTTCCGCGCAACGTTCCTCGAAACGGCGGGCAAAAAGCATTTCACGCAACAGGCGCTTCTGGTCCGTGGCGTCCATGGTCCTCCAAGCAAAAAATGGACCTCATCGGCTGGGATGCAGGTCGCGAGTGAATATTGAGATCAAAGTTTTGGGAATGATGGCCCAGGCCATGGCAAAACGTCAAGAGTGCTTACATATGAAGCACCATCGCGCCCGCAGCAGGGACGATCCCAAACTTAAATTGGAACCCGGCTTATAACAGAAGGGAACAATATTTGGAATGATGCACAAAAAATGGGCGGGAGGGCCGCCCATGAATATTGCTGGAGGAGGGTACATAAGTATAGCAAGCTCACTACAATACAAATTTAGCAAAGTTCATGCCAATATGCAGAACCAGAAAAATAAAGGGTTAGCCACCCACGGCTGGCAACAATTGCCCCAATATGGCGCAAACACGCCCGGGCACGCACCTCCAGGACGCAGAAAACCCGCCCTATTTTTGTGGCGGGTTTTCTTGCCGAGCCCACCCCGATAATCTCGGGGTGCTGATCACAAAGCAGGACTCAGAACATGAACCCAGTCTCTAACATGCCGCGGAGCTGGGTGGTGTTCGTGCCGCCAGACAGCCCCAATCCGGCAGGAGCAGACGCCGCGACATAGGAGAGATCCGCCCGCGCGAAGAAGCCGCCATCCTGGTAGGTTGGGGTCAGCGTGATGGACCAGGCGTGGGAATCAGCAGGCAAGTCCGTCAAAGTGGCCGCTACGCCAGTGCTATTAAGCATTTCTCCAGGCTTTCCACCAACCCCCAAATATTCTACCCGGCCACCCAGGGATATGGTATTAGTGAAACTATAATCAGCCAGCAAAGAAGCGCCATAATTGGAGAAAGAATGCGCAATGCCCAACCGGTTGGACTGCGGGGTATGCATATATTGCACATAAGGCTCAATCATCCATGGCCCGGAGCTGTAGACATACTCCACGCCATAGATGTCGCTGGAAGTCCCATACGATGAATAAGCAACATCCGGGGAACTCGTACGTACATTACCGAGTGGCCCCTGCGCATAGAAACTCACGGTATTGGAACCATTGATGGCATAGCTCAGCAATCCACTCATGACATTGTAACGATTGGAGTAATAACCGTCATTCAAGGAAACTGAGGCGCTGATGGGGCCTTTACTGGCGTTAAACTGAACGCCACGACTGACAATCGGCTCGACATCCCACAGCAGGCCACGTGCGATATTGATATTCTGGTAGGTAAAACCACCTTCGGCGCCAATAAGCGTAGGGAGTTTGCCAACCTCCACCGAGTAATCAGAAGAAGGAGCGTACTTTAAGTAGGCGACGGGCATGGCACCAAAGAAGTTAATGTCGCTCGTGGAGGAAGGAATAGCAGCCGCCAGCGTGGGGAAGCTGTAGGCACCCGCCTGGATATAAAACTGCAGAGCGCCCGTATTCTTTTGAATAATGACCATTCCATTAGTAATATCAGCGCCAACATTCTTAGCGCCCATGGTGCCGGCTGCACCCTGTGGAAAATCCTGATAAAAAGCCATGCCACTGGCGATACCCTGCACATCCAGCTTACCGAGAGGGCCGGCACTGAAGGTCAGCGGGGCGGGCATGGACAGGGGACTGGCCTGAGCTAGCCCGGCCATCATCGGGAGGCTTAGGGCGATGGCGGCAAGTACCGATCTGCGCAAAGAGCGGGAAGCATGGTTAGCGTTGTGGTGCAACATAACGACTCCTTCAGTTTGTATGAAAAAATTAGCCACTGTTGCTAAAAAGCAAACATCATGCCATCAGCAACATAGTCCAATAATGTTCATTCTATCCATACAAAACAAGGGACCAATTATAAATTTTCAGCCGGGCATCCTGGCCCGACCGCACCATAGTGGTGCGTTTAGCACCAAATCAACGCACGCTATGAACCTCCGTATCAGAACCACCCCATCCTATGCTGGGCAACCCACCGCAGCATCCAGCGTCTCAGTCATCATCATGCCGCCAGCGTCCGGCCCAAGGCGGCGGTCCTCGACGTTCCCATCGTCTGGGACCATAGACTCGCGCGGGCCGCGCCGCCACGTAGTAACCCGGCGGAGACGGCGGGTAATAGACCGGGGGAGGGGGCGGCGCATAATAACCCGGCGCATCACCGAGGAATACGCTCAATCCCGGAATAACAAGCCCCAGAGACGGCCCATCATCCGCCCATGCGGCGACTGGTGCGCAGGCCAAGCCGCAAGCGAACATCACACGGCCGGCAAACGTCAGCCAGCGTGGACGGACAGCGAATGCCAATGGCTTAATCATAAAAAACTCCTTGTCGTTGTTAAACGAATCCACTGCAAACAGGCATCGGCTAAGGACCGTATGCCCGCTTTCAGATAGGATGCCCAGATGAGAGTGCACAAATGATGCCAAAATTATTACATATTGTTTTCATATGGTTACATAATTTAAGCTGTAGAAAAATGGCTACAGCATTTGCACACAAATACAACATTAATATTGTTTTCAGCATATTACACTGTCGCCCATCCATACGGAATACGGGATACTTTTGAACGGCGTTACGGCAATAGCGCGACATGAGCCAGCCCCAAATCTTCCGGCAGCGAGAACATGCGGTTCATGTTTTGCACGGCCTGTCCTGCGGCCCCTTTAACCAAATTATCAATAACCGAGAGAATGACCACTTGTCCCGGTCGTGGCTGATGCAGGGCTATGCGGCAAACGTTGGCACCGCGCACAGAGCGGGTGGCGGGATGACTGCCGAAGGGCATCACATCCACAAAGGGCTCGCCGGCATAGCGGCGCGCATAGAGATCCTGCAATGCCGTGTCACGCATGGGTCGACGCAAGCGTCCATAGAGGGTGGCATGGATACCGCGGATCATGGGCATAAGGTGCGGGGTGAACTGCATTTCCAATTCGGTGCCACTGATTGCTGAAAGCACCGCCTCGATTTCCGGCCGGTGCCTATGACCGCTCACGCCATAAGCGCTGACGCTGTCTGCCGCTTCAGGGAGCAACAGGCCAACCTTAGCGCTGCGACCCGCGCCGCTGACCCCGGATTTACAGTCCGCGATCAGCAGCTCTTCGTTCAGCAAACCAGCCGCCAGCAGCGGCGCAAAACCGAGGATAACCGCCGTCGGATAACAACCTGGATTGGCCACCAGCCGCGCTTCACTGACCTGCGCCCGGTAGTATTCGGGCAAACCATAGCAGGCTTCGGCCAGCGCCGCGGGCGCACGATGCACCATACCGTACCACTGGGCAAAAATCTCCGTGTCTGACAGGCGGAAATCGGCCCCCAGATCAATGACCCGCACGCCCTTGGCCAAGAGCTCCGGGGCACGGTCCATCGCCACCCCATGGGGTGTCGCAAAAAATACGACGTCCAGTTGATCCAGCAGCGCGGGATCTGGCGTGGTGTAGCACAGATCACAGTGGCCACGCAGATTAGGAAAATGTTCGTCCACACGCTGCCCGGCCTCGGCACGGGAGGTAATGACCGTCACCTCGACTTCCGGATGCGGCAGCAGCAAACGGAGCAACTCCACCCCGGTGTACCCCGTACCACCGACAATGCCCACATGAATCATACTCCCCTCCACATGATCTTAAGCTGCAACGGAAAAAGCCGCCCGAAGGCGGCTTGCTTTCCAGTCTGAAGCGCGCGTGATTAACGCTTGGAGAACTGGTGACTACGCCGGGCCTTATGCTTGCCGACCTTCTTGCGCTCTACTTCGCGAGCGTCGCGGGTGACAAAACCCGCCGTGCGCAGAGGCCGCCGCAAGGTTTCATCATAAACCATAAGGGCGCGGGTGATACCATGGCGGATGGCACCGGCCTGACCGCTGGCACCACCGCCACTGACGTTGACCAGAATGTCGAACTGGCCACCGTGACCAGTCAATTCCAGAGGTTGCATGACCACCATGCGCGAGGTTTCGCGGCCGAAGTAATCTTCCAGGGTGCGCTTGTTGATGACGATTTTGCCGGAGCCACGGCGCAAATACACGCGGGCTGTTGCACTTTTACGCCGACCGGTACCGTAATATTGTTCCATTAAGTCTTCGCCTTAAACGTTCAGGGGCTGCGGCTGCTGCGCCGAATGAGGATGCTCGGAGCCGGTGTAGACCTTGAGCTTCTTGAACATCGCCCGACCCAGCGGATTCTTGGGCAACATACCCTTGACCGCGAGTTCGATGATCCGCTCCGGGTGCGTCTCCATCATCTTCTCGAAGGAAGCACTCTTCAGGTTGCCGACGTAGCCGGTGTGATGGTAATAAATTTTGTCTTTGGCCTTGTTGCCCGTGACCGCGATCTTGTCGGCATTGATGACGACAATGTAATCGCCGGTGTCGGCATGGGGCGTGTACTCGGGCTTATGCTTGCCACGCAAACGTTTGGCCAACTCTGAAGAGAGACGGCCCAGAACTTTATTGGTGGCATCCACCACGAACCAGTCCCCTTGCACTTCATGAGACTTGGCAGAATAGGTCTTCATCACACAACTCCGGCTTCGGATCTTTCACTGAGGGGCGGAAGATTAGCGACGATAGGGGCGGATGTCAAGGTGTTTGCGGACTCTCAGGTAATAAGCAATGGCACCGTCGACATCCTCCGTCGCTTGCGCACGGAGCACCACGCGCTTTCCGGCCCACCGAGGTATATATCCGGCGTAACCAGAAAGGCACGGCGGCGACCGAGCCTTTCTAAGCAGTGCCCGGAAACAGAACTCAGAGGATCAGGATTTTGCTCGTGGCTTCATCGGGCAGGTCTTGATGCCCAGCAAGGGATACAGCGCGCAGAAACCGGTGAGCCCGGTAATCAGTGGCACCAAACCCACCAACGCCCACCATTTGTTCGCGCCCGGCAGAAAAACTGCCAGCGCTATAATAATGGCCAAACCTACAATCACGCGGATAATCCGGTCCGCAGCCCCTTCGTTGACAGGCATTCTTCACTCTCCCGCAGGTGGTCACCCGCATCGCTATGATGAGCTAGGAGTATAGAGCATTTCCCATCTCGACGAATTGCCGAGGGCTCAAAAATGATCGATATATACCAGTTTCTCCACAGGTTCCCGGTTGCGAGGCCAAGCATTATCCGTGCCTTTACCGACCGCAACCATATAGCCAATCGCAAAATCTGCCGGTAGATGGATAATCTGCGCCACGGCATCAAAATCGAAGCCGTCCATGGGGCAAGAGTCATAACCGAGATCCTGGGCCACCAGCATCAGGGCCATGCCAAAAATGCCCAAGGTGCGCATGGCCTCATCCCGCGCCACTTCCTGCTTACCACGATAATACTCATCCAGCTTCGGCAGCAGAAAATCCTGCACCGGCTGTGGCGATGTCGCCCAATAGCGCCGCGGCTCTTTCTGCCAGGCATTGAGGTCGGCACAAAGCACGTAGAGCGCGGAAGCATCAGTCACCTGCGCCTGTCCCCAGGCGACCTCACGAATAGCCGCCCGCTCCGCCGGGTCCTGTACATCCACAACCCGCCAATGTTGAATATTATACGCACTGGGCGCCAACACCGCCGTCTCCAGCAGCACCCGCCGTGTTTCTTCGGATATTTTGTGGTGCGGATCAAAGGACTTTACAGCACGTCGATTTTTTATTGCAGCAATCACTTCCATACATGCCTCACAATATACCGAAATAGGGGCACCATATAAGATCGACCGGTTGGCATTGTCAAGCGAATGGGGCACCGCGCG
>JAKBXD010000205.1 GCA_021840785.1 Pseudomonadota bacterium | reverse complement strand
TGCTCGCAGCAACATTATTCAGGTAATATTATATCATTTATTTTCAGACTTTTCGATAAACCCAGAATCAATAAAGCCGGTCGGGTTAGGTTTCGCAGAAATTGCCCCTACCTTTTTAAGAAAAACCGAGGTATCGTCTGTGCTTTTATAGAGTGAAACAGATTTATTTTTGTCTTCAGGATTCATCGCCTCCATATTTAACTTTGGTCCAAACAGGCGTGTCCCAGACAATGCGGTCAAATAAATAGACGGAGATAACTCGACATGTGGCGCCATTATAGCGGCCGCCTGTTTTGGATGTTCTTTGATGAATTTTACAGTAGCAAACCAAGCTTTTGATAAGTTTATGAACTGTTGAGGATATGCTTTCAAGACGCTTTCACGGGCAGCCACAACATCTGGGATGACCCCTGGAGCACTAGCACTAGAAAAAATAGCATGCCCTAGCTTTTTCTCTTCAATTCTCTGTATCCACGGATTCCAAACGCCCGCGGCGTCTACGCGTCCCGCCATTAATGCTGCTGCCGCATTGCCTGTTGACATGTTTTTGAAATGTACGGACGTTATTGGAATATTGTTTTTTGTTAACGCATATTCATCGAGATACTGTTCTATTGAATCCATGCGCACCGCAATGGTCTTTCCTTCCAACTGTTTGAATGTAGTGATAGAGTTATTCACCATCAGTGCGTCATTACCATGTGAATTGTCCGTCACTAAAATAATTTTTATCGGAACACCTTTCTCCACCGGCGCCAGGGTATCAATTAGAGCTTGGCAATTTGCATCTATTTTTCCGGCTGAAAGCGCTTCCACTGACGTCATGTAACTGCTAAACCATACTAATTTGAAATCGGCGTCGTATTTCTTCAAATAGCCGTTATGCTCAGCGACGTACCATGCGACCCAACCGGGCCAATTACTCAGGCCTAGGGTGATAGGTTGGGCATTCGCATTGGCAGACAGTATAAAAGGTCCCATGGTCAGCGTTCCTGCTAATAAGAATGACTTCCATTTTTTCATGTGCGTTTCTCCAAAAAAAAGGGAGATAGCAGCTTTCACTGTTATCTCCCGGGCTTTTATCCCTCCGTGTACCCTGTGCGGCAGGGCGGAAACTCTCGGTCCGATCACCTTTGCAGGCTGGAACCCTAGAATCCTACTGGTTATAAAGCATAAAACATGCCATACTGCCAAAAAAGCAGTAACATGCTGAAAATAATGCTTAACCCAGCATCATGCTCATTTTACCGAAGTGTTCACACATCCCCGCACGGTGCAAAATTGGTTTTTATGCACCATAGTGGTGCATCGCCCATCTAGTTAAATGCGTGATCTTATTTTACGGAACTATCAAAACTCACTAGCCGACGCTGTGTTTCTGCCTGATATCGTGTACGCGAGGTCACATTGAACGCCTGACGGGATCCGGAGGCTTCGTGGAGAGCGTGGCTCTGATAGTGTGCACACGGTCATAGTCTCCCTGACTTGCTTCCAAAAGCTTTTTTGCGGGCTTTTTCGGTTGCCCAATGACTGGTTTTCAGTTGTACCTGCTATACCCGACCCCATCCTTGGCTCAGGGGGTTTCCCGTCTGACCGCCGATTGCTCCAGTTCCGCAGCCAGCGCCAGATAGCGCTGGGCGTCACCCAGCCCGGTGATGAAACGACGGGGAATTCCCTCCAGACCTACCTGGGCACCTACGAGCGCGCCCGTCAACATCGCGCGGGACATGTGATATTGCTACACACGGCCTCCGCCATTTTTTTCGGCTGCAGGGCATAAAGAGCAGCGATGGCAATGGCGCGTTCGGCACCCTCCGTCGTGTCCGCATCTCCGGCGCATTCTCCCCATGGGCGATACTCTGGCACGCGCTTATGTCAGGCCTCCCGAATGGATTGGTTGGTGTAGCCCCCCGGTCCCTGCATGGGCGTGCCATCCAACTGCGGGAACAGTTCCGTATCCAGCCGACGGGTGAAATCGTCCTCCTCATAACCCGCGCAGTGCACCAACGACTCCATCAGCATGACCAGCAACAGTCCGGTTTGCGAGATGTCGCCGGCACGCAGGCCACCGTGATAACGGTCGGGGCGCGGAGTGAGATAACCGGTAATCCAGGGACCACATTCCCGCCGCAGTTCGGCAAGGTCGTAGTACCAATGACACCCCAAAGCCAGCGCATCACCAATCAGGGCACCCATCACGGCACCCGCTACGCGTTGCATGCTTCACCTCCTCCCGCCAGGCGGGTTCATGGGATATCCGGCAATACGGCGGCGTCGCCTTGTAACGTCCGTTCCTAGGGTATCCCGTGTCCCGGGAAAATGGCTGCCAGTGTCGCCATACTGCGGGTTTTATGTCTTCCGTCCCATTATAGCGGCTCACGACAAGGAGGGTGGCCCGTCTCCAGGTCGCCAGCAGGCCCTTTATAGGCTATAAAGACGATAAAGTTTGGCTGCCGCAGACCATAAATAACCATGCAAAAGCCTTTCTTTGAAAAACCCATCCTCAATTCCCCCTATGCGTATCCGCAGCGTCATTGGGAGCTCGATGAGCAGGGGCAGCTGCGCACCGCGCATTCGCGTACTTCAAGGGAATATTAGGGTGTTGTAGCTTTGTTCATCATGACTCCACTCTCGTCGAAAAAGGACCCTCCTCAAAATCCGGGGTAGGTCACCGTCTGCATCAAAAAGATTCTAACAGACACAATATGCACCACTTTGGTGCAACAGATCCATTGATAGACTTTCAGCACGGCCCGGAAACGGTAGAGAACAGATACCGACTGCGCACCTTCTCAAGGCCATGCGTGACTATGAACCTCAAAATATACAGAGACTTCCTAGGCGACACGCCTGCCCAACCATAAACAATCATCATTCGGTCCAGGTGCTGGCATATAACTTGCTTAATATTATAGACACTTGAAGGGGGGTTAAAGATAGTATGCCGGAATTCAGCTATGCCCAGGCTGACGCCATCGGATCCGGGGATTGCAGTACCGATTCCGTTCCGGCATCTGCGCAACAGAAAGGAAGTGTGGACATTACCAATATCCGCAAGTGTTTTGCTAACGGGGTAGTCGCGCTAGAGGACGTCAGCCTGAAAATTTCCTCAGGAAGCTTTTTTACCTTATTGGGGCCATCCGGCTGTGGCAAAACGACATTATTAAGAATGATCGGTGGCTTCGAGCCGATTGTCGATGGTGATATCACCATTAGTGGACGCTCCATCGTCGGCATTCCCGCTCACGAAAGGCAAGTGAACACCGTTTTTCAGTCTTATGCCCTTTTCCCCCACATGACTGTTCGGGAAAACATCGAATTTGGTTTGAAAATGCGCAGGATCCCGCGAGCAGAGCGCCATCGACGTGTGCTGGAGATGATTGATTCTATGCAAATCGGTGAACACGCAGAACGTAAACCCAATCAACTCTCGGGAGGCCAAAAGCAGCGGGTAGCCTTGGCCCGGGCACTGATCAACGAACCAGATGTCGTATTACTGGACGAACCACTTTCCGCTCTGGACGCCAAACTGCGTCGGGAGTTGCAACTGGAACTGTTGCGTTTGCAGAAAAAAGTGGGCATGACCTTTATTTTTGTTACTCATGATCAGGAAGAAGCCATGATCATGAGCGATCATATTGGCATTATGAATCATGGTCGTTTACAGCAGGTTGGCCGGGTCTCAGACATCTATGAACATCCGCGCAATATATTCGTCGCTCGCTTCCTCGGTATCCCCAACATCATCCGGCTGACCCAAGCACTGCCACATAATGCTTTCATTACCCCCATCGGCGAACTCTGCGATGTTCCGACACTTGACGCCGGCATTCAGCATGTCACCGTTCATCCCGAAGATATTACGCTTTTGGCGCCAATGGATACAACAGCCCCGCCGGATACAAATATACTTAAGGCCACCATTAAAAATGTCCTTTATATGGGTGCAAAAATTGAATATATCATCGATATTAAT
>JAKBXD010000204.1 GCA_021840785.1 Pseudomonadota bacterium | reverse complement strand
CGCGTCACTGCGGCGGGACGCAAGGTGGGCGCCGTGGTCTGCGTGCATGCCAAGGGCATGAAGGAACCGTGGTGCCTGGCCGCGAGCGATGCCGAGGCCTCGGCCGCCACTCTGGTCAATCACTATGCGCGGCGCTGGACCATCGAGCCGCAGTTCCGCGACACCAAGGATCTCCGCTTCGGCATGGGGCTGTCGGCCACCCGCATCGGCGAACCCACCCGCCGCGACCGGCTGCTGTTGGTCAGCGCCTTCGCCGTCGCGCTGCTGACGCTGCTCGGCGAAGTCGGCGAGCGCCTCGGCATGGACCGGCTGCTCAAATCCAATACCAGCAAGACCCGAACCCATTCCCTGTTCCGCCAGGGCTGCATGCTCTACGATCTGATCCCCAACATGCCCGAGCACCGCCTCGCTCCCCTGATCGCAGCCTTCGCCCAGGCCGTCTCACACCCAAGAACCTTCAGCGGATTGCTCGCGTATTCCGAAATGAGGGGATGAGTGAGAACGTGAAGATGTCTGTCGGCGGCAGATATATTACTGGCAAGAGTTAATTTTGTGTTGATAATCATGACCTTGAAGCCCAAGGCACATGAGGCCGCCGGGCAACAGAAGTGTTCTCCCTCGTCAAGTAGATCGCCGACGCTGGCGCCCGCTTTCAATCACTTGCCGAGCCTTGGGCAGATACCGGGACCCGCACCGGCCGACTTATGTTGGCCGTGCTGGGTGGCCCGGCCGATGTAGAGCGCGCTCTTATCCGCATGCGCACGGCCGAAGGCCGCAGCCGGGCGACGGCGCGCGGCCAGCATATGGGGCGCCCCCCTTCCCTCACCTCGCAGCAGCAGGCCGAGGCCAGCCCGCGCCGGGCCGAGGGCGCCACGTTGAAGGAGCTGGCACGCAGCTATGATGTCAGTCCGGCGACGATTTCACGGGTGACTCATGCTCAGCGTTGAGCCAGCGATTTTTTCAAAAAAATTTGAGCAGGGTGTCACGAATACACGTTCACCATCTCCTTTTATAAAGAGAGGCGATTCCGCTTTCCCTTCTTGTGAGCGCATAGCGTCGCTCCATAAACCAGATGGAACACTCAAATGACCGACATCACCGAAACCCAAAACGACACTTACAATCTTGCCACGCCCTTTGTTTTGCCCGCAGAGAGCGAGCCGAGCGATACTTTTGCTCCCCGCTGGGCTGCGGATGCGCCCAGGGGGGGGCGTCAGGTCCTCAATCGCGCTCTCAAAGAGTCCGCTGCGGTGCCCCTCTTTCTGGCCCAGACCTTCATTCAGTCCCTGCGTGATGTCGGCTACGACAGCACTACTTCGGCGATCTGCGAACATATCGACAATGGCATCATGGCCGATGCGACCGAAATCCGCGTCTATATTCGTCAAACTGGGAAGAAAGGCGCACTAAAGACCGATGTTCTTGTCTATGACAACGGTCACGGCATGCCGCCGAATGTTTTGAAGGTTGCCACCTCATTCGGCGGCTCGATGGTTTTCAATAATCGTAGCGGGATCGGCCGTTTCGGGATGGGCATGAAAACTGCCGGTCTTTCCATGGCCCCAGCAATGGAAATTATGTCGTGGCAGGAGCCGGGGGCGGTCTATCGCACAATTCTCGACACCGAGGCGATTGGCCGGGACAAGGCGAATTTGCTCACCGTTGGAGAGCCGGAGTACCTCGAAACCTTGAGTGTGGATGTCGCCAATATTTTTATGACGCCCATGAGCTTTCCACGTGATGCAAAAGAGCAGGACATTCTTGTCGGCTCCGGCGTCGATCTTAAAGAGGCGCTGGGTAAATCGGGTACAATCGTCTATATGCCTGAGTGTGACCGTTTGAGTTCCGCGACGGCTAAAACCCTTGTCGAAGATGCCACAAAGACTTTTGGCCACGTTTATCGCCGTAAGATCACCCAGGGCCTTCGCATCTATGTGAATAATCGCCTTGTCGATGTGGTAGACCCGACTTTTTCGATGCCGACGGCGCGTCATACGCGTCATCCTGCACTCACAGAGGTCACGACTAAGACCAGTCGCCTCGTGACAACACGCACGGTTTCTTTCCAGCCCGCTGCGGATATGCTCGACAATTCTAACAGGATCACGATCAAGATTTTCGCGCTGCCGATACGTGAATGGGAATTTCCGCGTAAAATCCTGTCTGAGATTGGTGTTTTTAACGATCAAAACATATCGATTCTGCGCAACGACCGCGAAGTGTTTGCTGGCCACATCACGAAAATCGCCAAGCGACACTCAACGTCAGCCTGGTATCGGATAGAGATCGACTTCTCGGGTGAACTTGATGAAGCCTTTGGTGTTGCCGCAAATAAGCAAGGCGTGCGCATGAAAGGCTACGTCATCGAGGCCATCAAGAAAGCCATCAATGACGATCTTGCCTCGATCAAGGCCGACATCGAAGAAGTTCAGGCTCGCCGGGCATCGGAGAAGAGAGCCAAAGGCCCGAGCCTTTCCGAGATGAAGGCGTCGGAAGCTGATATTTTT
This sequence comes from Pseudomonadota bacterium, assembly GCA_021840785.1. The sequence continues at coordinate 1,482 of JAKBXD010000204.1, read as the reverse complement.
CAGGCCGACCAGCTTGATCACAATCTTACCGAAGACCAAAAAGTGCAGATCGAGGAGAATTTGCGCGGCCTTGCGGTTGGATTGATGCGGGAAAATGAGACGGAGGAAGAAGCTTTTCAACGTGTCAAAGCGTCGCGCTACATCATACGCTTCCACCACGACAAGTTTTGGCCATTCTACGATGTTGATCATAAGTTTGGCCGCGTAATCCTCACAATCAATACGGCGCATCCGTTCTACACCACGCTCTACGAACCCCTGATGACGTACAAGCACGTGGAAGAAGACGAAGACGCACCAGAGGTTCAAGACCAGGAGAACAAGCTGACGACGGTGCTGGACCTTGTGCTTTTGTCGCTTGCTCGCACCCAGAGCGTGATGGGTCAGTCGAACGAGGAAGCTGCGGCGGTTTTTGAAGAATTCCGTCAAGCCTGGTCACACGCCCTCAAGGTTCAGCTATCACGCCGCTAGAACTGATATTGATCATGCCACCATTAGGTGGCATGATCTCATTCGCCGTTTCGAAAGAGTGCAAGCGGTCCCAGCGGTGATTATTCGGGCATAGTGTCCGCGAGTAATCGCTTAGGGATCAAGGCCGCAGACAGTATTTTGGACGGTTTGTTACAATCCGAACGATCAGAGCGATCGTTCATAGACCTTGGATGAACATAATGAACCAGCCACTTACAGATGCTTGGGCAGAGATAGCCCGCCTTCAAAATTCCCGCACAGCATCGAAGAACGAAGCCGAGATTTGTGCTTGTGAAATCATGATTGATCGGCAGCTTGATCGTATAGCGGCAAATCAAACAGACCCTGACGACCCTATAGAGGTTCGCCGGATTGTCGCAGCCGGCGTTCGACGCGAACGTCACCGTGTCCAGCTTGTCCGCCGCCATGGCCCCAATTTACATTGGGGACAGCTTTCAATGCCCTCCCCGGAGGCTATCTACTCAGGGCGGCAAGCCCTTGGAGCTCTCTTAGAAAAGGCCTCACCCGAAGATGCATCGCTATTGCTCTCCGTCGGCCTGGGGGAAATTCCACAAATACCTGGCATCGCAACATCTTCTGCCCGGCAACGTCTTTGCCGCCTTCGTGCCCGCCTCTCGCATCTGGCCCCCTACTCGGCCGGGAATGTTGGCGCGCCGCATCAAGGGGGGGCAATCTGATCTTAGGATCGTAATGAAAAGAGCTTGCCTCGTTTCCGGGGCAGGCTCTATTTTGGGGCAGTTAACCCATCTTATTCACCGCGTGTCTGCATGACCGGCTCCCCAAGCGCTGGGCGCGGTTACCCAACGCGCTGGCCCGTCGCGATTTCGGATCATATCTGGCAGGCGTTGGGGATTGTCGGGAGAGGGCGGGTTCGGGGCACGTGCCCCGTGTGTCACGGTCCGGCTGGCTGGACGCAGCGGGCGAGGCTGGCGAACAGCGCGGCCTCGGGGCACGAAGCGGCGAAGGCGATGCGGACGCGGCTCGCCGTCT
>JAKBXD010000203.1 GCA_021840785.1 Pseudomonadota bacterium | reverse complement strand
CCAGTTCGTGCAAGCCCAGCCGCAGCGCCTCGTTCACAACCAGCTTGTAGGGTTTGCCGCTTCGCCGCGCCCATTTCTTGAAGGGAGGCTGCCACCGGGTCGTCGATCGTCAATGTGGTTCCCATCATGATGCCTTTAATAAAACATCTTGATGCCAACCTAGCCCTTGAGCTGTCTCTGAGTCAAGGGCGGAACTTTCCCTGGGAGAGGTCTCTAAACAGCCTTCCAGTCAACGACTAGCTCGCTTCTGGTTGTTGGACCCCGCGCTCAAGATGACCGATGTCCGCGCTATTGCTCACTTTATCGCCATCCTTGGGCCATAGGCGACCAAGGTCTGCCGCTAGACAGGAGGGCTCAGTTTTCCTAGCGCGTACTTTATGCTCTTTATGAGGACAACTCTTTGTCTTACCCCGGCGTCCTGATAGGCCCCTTGACATGGACCACGCTCCAAGTCCTAGGCTCAACGTATCTTCCGTTTGAGGGTGTTCTCCATGGCCATAGCAGATGAAAGCTTCTCCGTCGACGGTATGTCGTGCTCAAGTTGCGAAAAGCGCATTGTGCGTGCGCTTGAGGCTGTGCCCGGGGTTCGAAAGGCGAGCGCTGACCACAAACAAGGGCGCGTCCGCGTCGTATTTGATCTCGACACCACCTCGCCCCCCGTCGTGAAGGCGGCGATACAAAGCTTGGGTTATGAGGTGCTGCCATGAGCGCCGCGAGTGCCATCTTTTGGAGCGAGGAGCCCGCTGAACGCCCTGGGTTTGCTCGCATTCGTGCACGCATAGGGGGGCTCCACTGCTCGCTCTGTACGGGCACCATAGAGAAGGCGCTTGGCAAAGCTGTGGGCGTTGCACAGGTAGCTGTGAGCCTCACGCACGAGCAGGCCCTGATCGAGTACGACCCCCAAAAAATATCGGCCACGCGCCTCTTAAGCATACTTCGCGACCTCGGCTATACCATTTCCGATCCGCGCAAGCTTCGACCCTATGAGGAAGAAGAACGGGAGTTGGTACGCGAGGGGCTGCGGTTTTTGGCCATGCTCGCCGCAGGCTTGGTGGCGGTAGCGCTTGTCACGCGCCCTGCTGGCATCTGGTGGATCTTGCCACTTTCGGTATTCGCAAGCCTGCTTACGCTGTCTTTTCTTGTCTTACGCGCCCGGGGAGTGGTAACTGCGATTGCCGGGACCACAGGACTCGCTGCGTTGAGCGGGCTCGTGCTCGCGCTGCGAGCCGCCCCGGCTTTTGTGGCGATGACGCCCTGGATAGTGGGGGCCGTTGCCATGGCTGCTGTTTTTGGGGTAGGTCGCCCCTTTCTTGTGATGGCTTTCCAGGCATTGCGGCGCGGTATTCTGAACCAGCACGCCTTATTGGAGATCGGTGCCTTTGCCGCGCTTGGGGGCGGGGCGATTGGCCTTGTCCTGCACCCGGCCTACTACCCCACTGGGGCGTTCTTCGCGGTAGCTGTTATGGTCGTTACGTATCATACGTTTTCGGAGTGGCTGTCATTAATCGTTAAAACCCGCAGCTCTCAGGCTGTAAAGAGACTGCTCGAATTGCAGCCCGACACGGCGCGCGTCATAACCCCCGACGGTGAAGAGGACCGTCCGGTAGCCGCCGTGGTTTTGGGAGACAAGGTCCGTATCCGTCCAGGTGAGCGCGTCCCCGTTGATGGGCTTGTCATAGCGGGCCGCTCAGCCGTGGACCAGGCGCTCGTTACGGGGGAGCCCTTACCGGTAGAGAAGGTGACGGGAGACACCGTTGTTGGCGGCAGTATGAACGGTTTCGGGTCTCTTGTTGTCCAGGTCACTGCGGTAGCGAGTGCTAGTTTTCTTTCCCAGGTTGTTCGCCATGTCGAAGATGCCCGGGCGTTGAAGCCGGGTGTGCTGCACCTAGTCGATCGCGTTTTACGCATTTATACGCCCACAGTTCTGGTTATTTCCTTAACAGCCCTTCTCTTTTGGATCATAAAGCCGTTGGCTATGGGGGCACATATAGACCTTGAGCGGGCCCTTTTTGCCTCCTTGAGCGTTTTGGTTATGGGCTACCCCTGCGCGATCGGCATATCTGTACCGCTTTCGATTGTGCGGGGCGCGGGTGAGGCGGCTGAAGGAGGGGTCATCATGCGGACCGGAGAAGCTTTTCAGACCCTGCGCCTGGTAAACACCGTTGTTTTTGACAAGACAGGTACTTTAACAAGCGGGCACCCCGAGGTTCGATCCGTGCACTCGCTTCAGCCCGCCGATGAGCATACGCTTATCGCCTTTGCCGCAGCGGTTGAAACGGCCTCAGAGCATCCGCTAGCCCGTGCTATTTTAGATTACGCATTGGCCTGTGACGTCATTCTTCCTGCTATCGAAGAGTTCCGCGCATACCCAGGTCTTGGCGTCGAGGCAAAAATCGCAGGGCAAGTGGTCCGGGTCGGTCGGGTGGCTTTTTTGAAAGGCGCCACCTCATTATCAGGTGTCGAAGGGGATATGGCTCGCCTCGAAGACGGGGCAATGACGGTTATTGGGGTGACCGTAGAGAATCGTCTTGTTGGGTATATAGCCATCGGTGACGCGATTCGATCTGATGCGGCGGCCACTGTGGCTGCACTGAAGCGCTTGGGCTGTCGGACTCTTCTAGTGACTGGGGATAATCGTCAAGTGGCCAACGCGGTTGCAGCCGCCGTGGGTATCGATGACGTTCATGCCGAGATCCTGCCCGGCGGCAAAGCCCAGTTAGTACGGCAGTTGCAGACGACGGGCAAAGTGGCGATGGTTGGGGATGGAATAAACGATGCGCCAGCCCTGATGCAGGCGGATGTGGGGATGGCTATGGGTGGTGGAACCGACATCGCCCTTGAGTCGGCAGACGTGATTATCATGGGGGATCGGCTCATGGGGGTTGCCGGAGCAAGAGCTACCAGCCAACGCAGTTATCGGGTGATGTTGCAGAATGTGGGTATGGCCGTCCTTGTAAATGGCATCGGTATGCCACTAGCCGCCACGGGTCTCGTGTCGCCCGTTGTGGCAATGGCGGCCATGGCCCTTAGCGTTACCGCCATATTTGTCAATTCTCTGTGGGGGCGCCCCCGTCTTTTTGTGGATGCAGTCACCACAGTTGGCCAGGTTCCCGCCCATGCGTGACGAGTTTCCAGTTTGGCGACCGGCACTTGCCCTCCTAGCGCTCCTCGCCTTGTTCGCGGCCGGTACTTTTACTTATGTCCATGTCGGGGCCCCGCTCTTTGCTCGTATTCATGGACATACCGCCCCGCCCGCGTTAGTCATCTTATTGGCCCTCGTCGGGGGCGCGGCGTCGTTCTTTTCACCCTGCAGTCTCGCTATTACGCCGTCGTTTATTATGGCCTTTAGCGCTGATGCGCAAGCGCCACTTTCCCGGTCCGCGCTCTTGCGTGCTGGGGCCTTTGTGGCGCTGGGGGTGGTTGGCTTCTATGCTTTAGCCGGTGCTCTGGTCGTGACCGTAGGCGCTAGTGTGTACGGTATCTTGATCTACCTCATTCCCCTGGTGGGTCTTGCTTTTATTGGCCTCGGTGCGGCGACGGCCATGGGCCGCGCGGAGCTCTTTGCGGGGCTCGCCGCCATTAATCCCTGGAATCGACTCTACGAGGACCAACTGCACGAGCGCCGCCGCTTGGGGCCCCGCTCTCTTGTGGGTTTTGGGGTTGCCTATGGTGCTGCCTCGCATACCTGCACGTTGCCGATTTTCCTTGGCATCGTACTGCTCCCTCTGGGGCTGGGTGAGCCGGCGTTGGCCGGTCTCGCAGTCCTCCTCTACGGCGCCGCAATTGCGTTGTTGATTTTAGTGATGATTCCGTTTGGCCAAGACGTTGTGCTGGCCATTCGGCGCCGCGCGGGCGTGTACTTACAGTATGCAAGCGGCTGGCTCTTTATTTTCACGGGTATCTATTTGCTAAGATATTTTGCTACCAATTTCGCGGGGCTGTGGCCATGACGTCCGCGCGTAAAGCGAAGGGGAGGCCGCCGCGGTGGCTTACG